>CALIZI010000363.1 GCA_938028705.1 uncultured Saprospiraceae bacterium
AAAAATACGTCTGAATTTGCAATACTCTCGTTAAAAACAATTGATTTTTTCTAAGATGTTTTATTGGCATCAAATTCGACACCCATTTTAACTTATTGATTATCAATTACATCTGAAAAATCAATAAGTTTAATTTACTTCTAATTTTATAAAAAAACTTTCACGTCAAACCCTTTTACATTTTACATTTATTATTTTACATTTAAATATTTTACATTTAAATATTTTTCTTAATCTATCATTAATTTCAAGAATTTTTCATCAAAACCCGCTACGATAACAACGACATACATTCCCGGTGAAAGATTGGAAACGTTGATAACATTATTGGTATCGGTAAGGCGTATTGCCTCTTTTCCGGTCAGGTCATGGATGATGATTTCATCTATATTTCGCCCATCCAAGCCAGATACAATCAGTACATCATGAGCCGGATTAGGATAAATGTCAATGACATCGTCAGAGATATTATCGACAGTGACTGTATTAGAATAATTGAACGCACCATTGAAATCAACTTGCTTTAGTCGATAATAGTTGACCCCCCGATAAATATTGACATCGGTATAGTCATAAAATCTAAGCTCCGATGAGTTGCCACTACCTGCTTTCCAGCTAATATCTGTCCATGTGATAGCATCCCTGCTACGTTGTATCTCAAAGCCTTCATTATCGGTTTCTGTGGCAGTTTGCCAAGCGAGTACAGCCGTTCTGCCTTGCAAGCTCGCCTTTAAGCTAACGAGTTCGGTAGAGAGGGGATTGCAAAAATTGGCTTCGGTTTCGGCAGTTGCACAATCTACAGTTTCTGCCGCTACACCTGCTGCAATTTCGGCAGATGTATTACATCCCGTACCATTACTCATCAGGAACAAGTCAAAATTTGGGTCTTGTGTAAAATGACACATAATCGGAATAACACAGTCGTCGAGTTCTTCATTTTTAAACATTTGAAGGTTTTGGCAGACATCTCTCAAGTTGCTCAAAGCATCAAGTGTCATCAGTCTGAAATTACCAAAAATAAAGAAACTACCTCCGACATTAACCAGACTTTCAAAGCCCATAAAAGTCGTCAGATTGAGGTTGTTTCTGACATCCAAATTTCCACCAACGGTCACTAAATTATCTAAACCGGTCATACTTGCCAGCGAGTTATTGCTTGCAATGGTCAAAAATCTTCGGATTTCGGTGATATTTTCCAAACCCATCAGAGAAGTCAGTGAAGGATTATTGGTAATGGTCATTCCTGCACCAATGGTAGCTAATGCCCCCAAACCGGCAAGGTCTATCAGTTCTTCGTTGTTATCAATAGTGACATTCACACCTACGGAGGTCAGGGCATCTAATCCGCTAAGTGAGGTCATACCGTCATTATTAAAAAGGTTCATGTTACCTCCTATGGTAGTCAGCATATCTAAACCATCTAGGCTTGAAAGTCCTAAGCTATTGTTTCTGACAACAAGTCTGCTGCTGACCGAGACGATATTGGATAAAGGACTGAGCGATGTGATGTCAGATAAACTGGAACTACTGCTACCACCAATAATAAGGTCTCCATTGATGTTTTGACAATTTGAATAATTCATCATAAAACTCTTCATATCCATCTCTGAAGATAAGATGACATCACCCGGTGGACATTGAGCCTGAATTTGAGTAGCAAATAAGGATAAAAGAAAAACGATGAGTGTAAATACTTGGTTTTTCATGATTGAAATAGTTTGAATTAGAAAATAGACATTAAAAATAATAGCATGGTATCTGCAAATATTTTTTAATGAAAAATAGCATTTGCATTAGTATTATAGAGTCTTATATAAGATAGGTGGTTGTACTTATTTTTATGTACTGTTTTATTACGAGATAAAGCTACTCATAATTTACGATTAAACAACACATTTATTATTAAATCTTTCATTTCATATAAATAGAAGGAATTAATTATTTTATTTATAAAATAAAATTTGGTTATTACTATTTTACATTCCAAAAACAGAATATTATTTTAATTAATTTTTTATAAATATTTTAAATTTTTAAATTAAAAAAATCATCAACTTCAACCGCAACTTCAACCGCAATCTCAACTTCAACCTCAAATAAGAATTTGCCTTCGGCAAATAAAATTGAAATTGAAATTGAAATTGAAATTGAAATTGAAGTTGAGGTTGAGGTTGAGATTGAAGTTGAAGTTGAGGTTGCGGTTGCGGTTGAGATTGCGGTTGAAGTTGAAGTTTTTATAAAAGGGTTTTCTATGAAATACGCGCTATTATCTTAACTTTGCAGCCAATACAAATATCCAAAACCATTGATTGTAAAATTACCTAAAATGGACAATAAATGATTCGTGTATAGCATTAAAATGATGTATGGAGTGAGCAGAAAGTAGTCAGTGGCTAAACATGAGACGCTAAACACCTCATTATCAAACAATTAAAAAACATAAGAACATGAGCAAAAAAGAATATAAAAAGAAAAAAAAAGTAGTCGTCACCAAATCTAAACCCAAAACAGAAGCACAAACACCCAAAAAAAATGTGGTGACCAAAACAACTTCCCGACTTGGTGGGCATGCCGGCGTTTCTAATGTTCCGCAAGGAGAGGAACTATTATATGGTCGTAGCAATTATATGCTCATGGGGCTGGGTGTTGTCTTAATGCTCTTGGGCTACCTGCTGATGTCGGGTGGCGCACAGCCCAATGCAGATACATGGGATCCTAATATCATTTATAATTTTCGGCGCGTAACGCTCGGTCCTGTCTTTGTATTGGCAGGTATTGTCGTAGAAATTGTTGCCATCTTCAAACGTAAATAAAAACGGCGAACGGTGGACGGCAGATGGTATATTTCGTTTGCCATCCACCGTTTGCCGTTCACCGTCCACCGTATATGGAATTATTAAAAGCATTGATACTTGGTATCTTGCAAGGCTTGACGGAGTTTTTGCCCGTCAGCAGCAGCGGACACATCGAACTCGGTAAAGTATTGCTCAATTACGACCCCGGAGACAATGAATACGAACTCCTTTTTACGGTCATCCTCCACTTTGCAACGGTCTTGAGTACCATGGTTGTTTTCAGAAAAGATATATTGGAACTCCTACGCGGTTTGTTTCGTTTTACTTGGAACGAAGAAACGAAATTTGCCGCCAAAATCCTGCTTTCGATGATACCCGTCGGTATTGTCGGGGTGCTTTTGGAAGATTATGTGGAGGCACTTTTTGACCGAAAAATTGTATTGGTGGGTTGTATGTTGCTCATTACGGGCGTACTACTTTACCTGACCAAATACGCCGAAGGACTTCGCACAAAAGGACATTCGGTGGGTTTCAAAGATGCCATTATTATAGGTCTGGCGCAGGCAGTAGCGGTGCTGCCGGGTATCTCGCGTTCAGGTAGCACGATAGCCACAGGTCTGCTCTTGGGCGTAGATAAATCGAAAATTGCCCGCTTTTCTTTTCTAATGGTTTTGCCACCGATTATTGGTGTTACTCTACTGAAAATCAAGGACTTGGCAGAAGCACCACCCGCCAATTTTGATATGATGCCACTTGTGGTGGGCTTTGTAGCCGCCTTTATTTCGGGCTTATTGGCTTGTACGTGGATGATAAATTTAGTCAAAAAAGGTAAGCTGATTTACTTTGCGATTTACTGTTTTATCGTCGGTAGCATTGCCATAGGCGCAGGGATGATGATGTGATGGCATGATTGCATTTATACCTTACTTCTTCATATTTTTTTCGATTTTTATTTTTATAATAATAATATAATTTTTATTTAATTTATTTAAAAATAAATTCATTGTATAAATATTTTATTTAATTACATAATTCATTTTTAATAATAAATATCTTGACAATGTCATGTTCGATTTTTATTTAATATAGTTGGCATTTTGCTCTTGAATTTGGGCTAAAACTCGTCTGACATTTTCAAAATTCACCGATGATGTCATATTTTCTATCAATGTTTAAATGTCTGACGAGTTTTAGCCCAAATTCGGAAAAAATACTCCATGTTAAACACAAACATATTTTTATTTTCAAAACATGATATTGTCAAGATATATAATAGGACATAAAATACTATAATCTCACAATTTTCAATGCAGTTCAATTTCCAAACAGGTGAAACATTACTGGTCAACAAACCGCAAGGTTGGACCTCTTTTGATGTGGTCAATAAAATCCGTTATCGGCTGCGGCATATTACGGGTGTCAAGCGCATCAAGGTGGGTCATGCAGGTACGCTTGACCCTATGGCAACGGGTTTGCTGATTATCTGTACGGGCAAATTCACCAAAAAACTCAACGATTTTCAAGGCTTGGATAAGACCTATACCGGCACCATGCACTTAGGCAAAACCACGCCTTCTTACGATGCCGAAACCGAAGTTGACCAGACCTATCCTACCGCACATCTGACCGATGATTTATTACAAAAAGCCACTACTCAATTCATGGGCGAGATAGAGCAAATACCGCCGATGTACTCTGCCATTAAAGTGGACGGGCAACGCCTTTATAAAGCCGCCCGAAAAGGTAAAATCCTAGAATTGAAACCGCGAAATGTGCGTATTGACAGCTTTGAATTGACGCGAATTGAATTGCCTGATGTTGATTTTAGCGTGACTTGCGGCAAAGGAACATACATACGCTCGCTTGCTTACGATTTTGGTAAGGCAGTGGATAGCGGGGCATATCTGTCGGCATTGTGCAGGACGCAAATTGGTGATTTTCGATTGGAAGATGCTTGGGAGTTGGAGGCTTTGATTGAGGTGTTGGAACAAATTATGACAAAAAAAGAAGATAGTTAAACTGCCGTCTGCGGACTGACAAACTGCGGACGTATTCACCAAGGCTGCTCAAAAGAAGCCGCATCAAATTCCTTATTTCGTTCAATGTATGTCGTATGAGTATTATTTTTTAATTGTAATGGATTTTTATTTTTACCGAATATTTTGGCAAGTGCAGCAACAGGGAATAACAGTACGTAAAAAATAAGTGATAAGATAATATTCGGAATAATCAAACTCAATACCCAAGCCAGTTTCATCCACACAAAATCAATTTTCCGGCTCAAATACGGTGAAAAAATACCCGCCAAGCCCACCGATAATCCAATATAAATAACAGCTTGCCAGCCACTTAGCAAATAAATAATGATACATCCTACACAAATCACCAAAGTTGTTTGTATAGGATTTGTCGTATTTTTTTCCATCTTAAAATAAAGTATAAATAAACGGAGCTATCGCGCTACCACCACCAAAAACAATCAAAACACCCAACAAAATCAAGACAATAATTACCGGAGCCAACCAGTATTTTTTACGCTCGCGCATAAAGCCCCAAAGGTCTTTTATAAATTCCATTTTTAATAATATTTTTTTACCACTAAGTTCACTAAAGACACTAAAAACGAATTGACGCAGAAGAACACAAGGATTTGTAAGTAATTTTCTTTGTTATCTCAGTTCTCTCCTGCGTTCATTCGATTTTTGTGTTCTTCGTGTCCTTAGTTTGACTTTGCTATTTTTCACCACGTTTAAGCAGCGGCTTGAGTCAGTATAAACTCAAGTGTTCTAATTTCTTGCTGATAATTATTAACAAGGCATTTTAGGGGGCTTGTGAATAATTGTGTTCTTTGAAATATCTCTATTCTGACGGCAGCAAGGACATCGGAAAAGGTGACCCCTTGTTTTTGATACCAAGCCGTTTGATTGGGCTCAATTTTTTGGTCTTGATGTAATACATTTGCCAACAAACAGACGAGAGAGAACAATGCCATCAAACAGGGTGTTGCTCTGTCAATGGCTAAATCTGAGTGTTGTCTTTGAGTTTCTACGCCCAAGTGTCTTCTGACTTCGGCAAAAGTCACTTCGACTCTCCAGCGTCTGACAAAAAAGCGAACAATATCTTTGCTATCGGCTTCCCAATCCGTACATCCCAGCAAGACGGGGTCTAATTGTCCTTCTGGGTCTTTGAGCAATACCCATTTAATTTTAGCTATCTCGGTATTGGACTTTCGCCAAATGGCAATACCAGATGTCATCAACATTTCTTTATCCCGATTGCCGTACCATTCGGTAAAAACCACAGATGTCCAATTGGTGTTTTCGTCTTCCAAGCGTTCTTCCATGCTTTGTAGCGGGTCACCCACGGGTGGTTTAGGACCGGGCTTGCTTTTAGGATATTCCGCAGGAGGTAAATCATACAGCCGACTGGTCAGTTTCATTCGGGCAATCAGCCCCACATCACGTTGTTGAGCGTGCATAAACAGTTTTAGGGTAGCAAAACTGCCGTCTCCGGTTAGAAAAATCTTGCGATTGAGCTTCCCGCATCGGCGCGACAGCCAACTGATGATTTGTGCTGCCCAGTCCGTTAATTTCTTGTGTGGCTTGCCTTTTTCAGCATAAAACCTTTCGGAAGGACATAAAACCGTTAATACTGGCAATGCCCAATATACACCCTTTTCAAGCCATGGCAGCGAGGTCAATAACATTAAGGATAACCAACGCAATCCACTACATTTCACAAAATGACTCTTGGAAGAACGTACCGGGTCACGGTAAATTCCCCGCTTGCTAATTTTTCTACCCCAGCGTCTTTCTATAGTATCATCCAGACCAAAAACCAGAGCTTCACACGGCGCAACAAAGGCATTGATGAGTAAACCCAACAAAACCGATGAAAGGGCTTTGGCAGACCATTTATCCCGATTCAAAAAGCGATGATACTTGGCAAAGTTCTTTTCCCAATGCAAACCAACACTGCGAAGTAAATTACAAATCGTCCGGCTTCCCGGACAGATAATCGCCCCTAGTAGGAGTATTTCAAATTTTTGATAAACATCTTTGCGAAATGCAAAACGAAAATGAGATATTGTGTCTCGAAATCTTGAAGGTAGCTCTATCATAATTAAAGTCGTTGTATTCTTTAATATAGTAAAGTCCTTCGAGATTTTTTCATTAAAAAAATAGCAAAGTCAAAATAAGAACAGCTGAGAATCTTGGAACACTCCCTGAATTAAAGCATTTCACATGGGAAGAAGTTGCTGAGTTTGCAGAGATAGATAGATCAATGATTAGTTATAGAACTGGTGGTGCTGGTGATTGGAAAGCAGATGGAAAACCGGGCGATGGGTTCTTTTTGGTAACAGTAGACGGTGAACCATATTGGGGGGATGCAATAGGTCAGATTCCTTTTGCTGTAGATAAGTTTACCGATGATTTAGAATCAACTGGAAGTGCAGAATCTGCAAGAGAAAGTACAATTGCTACTGGACAAAGGTTTGGTGACGGAAGTCTCATCGGGGGGGAATCAGATAACTCAAATAGTTACGATAATGCCATGATTAGAAGAGCTATAAACTGGGCAACGAAGAGATATATTATCGTTGATTCTCCATGCGAAGAAGGTAAAAATTATACTATAGGAAGAACAGAATACTCTGCAAATAATTTATCATTGCAGTCTCACGAAAATCAATAAATTATGAAAAATTTACAGAAAACAATTGGACTTTGGTTATTATTAAACTTAGTGTATATTCTCATGATTCAAATCTGCTTCTATATTTTTGGAGAAAAATTTGGTGGTGATATTTCATGGGGTATAAGCATACATTACAGCTATTTTATATACGCAGCAATCTCTTTCATTTCAGTTTTATTCTGGTATTTCAAAAGTAAAGCTGTTACATTTACAGGAATAATTTTAATGTATATAGGGTTTATTTTCTATTGGAAGGATGCGTTCAACATGTATCCTAATAGAACTCTTCTTATTTTAGTTTTAACATTTTGTACCTACTCAATAATTCACTTTACTCTTGCTCAAAAATTGAATTATTCTTCTTAAAGTGAATTACTTTACCTAAAAACTGCCCGACTCACCCTCCTCTCCATCAGAGTAGGGAGTGTCGGGCTTTTTATGTCTTCCCTTCTACATGGTCTGTGTTACATTTACGACAAGATAGGCAATTTAAAAAGTCTAAAAAGACATATATTAGAAAATAATACTGCCCAACAGCAAAATTACAACTATGTCTATCAGCCGAATACCAATCGATTGCTCAAGGTAGAAACTGGAGCTAATCGCTACACCTATGATGAAAATGGTAATATGATTTCAGATACCAAAAAGAATCTGAACAACACCATATATGGTCGTGCCAATCTACCTTCTCGTCTTGATATGGCAACAAACAGCACTACCTATATATATGATGCAAACGATATGCGGATATATAAAAAGGTAGATTCTGTGGATACTATCCTCAAAGAGGAATATTATCTAAGAGACGCTACATGGCATACCTATTGGTTTGGAGAAAGTGTGCATTTCAAAAATTATATATTATCTTTATGACGACCTCGACAATACACACCAAAACATAAGACCTTTGCATCTTAAAAGGTATCAATGGCAAATAAAATTTACCAACATGAAAAAATTAATTGTACTAACTATGTTATTGGCAGTCGTGTTCTTGTTCAGTGATTGTCAATCCACCAAATCATCCAATGATGACCGACGAAGCACCTCTCCTACTCCTGCATTGAAGAATAGCACTGCAACTCGCGGTGCAAAAGATGCAGTCAAAAAAGAATCCGCTCCACCACCCGTTACTACATCGACACCTGCTAGTATAGCAATCGAAGGAATGCCTGTACATACTCCGCCACCGCCACCACCTGCTTACGGTGACAAAGACGTTAAAAGACTTGGAGATAGAAAAGGCTGGGGAGGTCATTCATCATCTGCAACAACAACATCGACTACTAAATCTCGTCGGACAAGCTCACCAAGTTCGGTCACTGCTTATGAAACGCCCACCGCCCCTAAAACTCCTACAAGAAATCCCGGAAGTCCTGATGTTATGGTGATGTATGATGAAGAAAGGAATGTGGTAAAATTGGACGCAATGGAAGCCACCGACCCCATAGAATCGGAAGCACCGCCAAGACGCAGAGACCAAGCCCAGCCCAAAGCCCGTCAACTCACTGCCGGAGAGGTCAACGATTTCAGCAAATGGGATTTGTGGACCGATTTATCACAAGAAGATTTGTTTGAACACGCCGAGCGTTGGAATATGTTGCCCGAAAAACGCTATGCCGTACAGGTCATTACAGAGGAAGGTGCGCCGCTGACCAATACCGCCGTAGAATTGCAAACCAAATCGGGATATGTCTTGTGGAAAACCAAAACGGACAATACCGGAAAAGCCGAATTGTGGAACAAATTATTTGATAAAAAAGATAATGACGCTTCAAAAATTGTCGTCAAACACAAAGGCAAATCCTATCCCTTAAAAAATGCCAGCGTCTTTCACGAGGGCATCAATACCATTCAAATTCCTGTGACGTGCAAGGAAGCCAAACAGCAGGTCGATATTGCATTTGTGGTGGATGCAACGGGTTCGATGGGCGATGAAATTAGTTATCTGAAAGTCGAACTCAACGATGTCATTCAGCGTGTAAAGGATGATATGCCCGACACTAAAATCAATCTTGGCAGTATATTTTATCGCGATACGGGCGATAAATATCTGACCCGAAAAAGTGATTTTTCTACAAATATTTCAAAAACCATTAATTTTATAAAAGAACAAAATGCAGACGGCGGCGGCGACTACCCCGAAGCAGCAGATACCGCCCTTGATGTAGCTTTGAATGAATTGACATGGAGCAATGAAAGTACCAGCCGGCTGCTGTTTTTTGTCTTGGATGCCCCACCGCATACTTCCGATGAGGTGAATAAAAAAATGCAAGAACTCACCCGATTAGCCGCCGAAAAAGGTATTCGGGTTATTCCGGTGGCCTGTTCCGGCATTCGCAAAGGCACGGAGTACCTCATGCGTGCGCTCGCGCTTGCCACCAATGGCACTTACACTTTTCTGACTGATCATAGTGGCATCGGCGGGTCTCATATTGAGCCGACTACGGATTCGTATAAAGTCGAATTATTGAATGATTTATTGGTCAGAATTATTACGCAATATAGTAAAATACCTGATTGCAATGAACGATACGACGATGTGATTGATGACATTGTGAGTGGTCAGCAAAATCAACAAATTGTATGGGAATATTATCCCAACCCGACCAAAGGACCATTTACGGTACAGTCCGAAGAGGATATTAAAGAGGTCTTTGTCACCGACCTTAATGGTAAACTCTTGATGCGCCGCACAGGTGAACGAACACAAAATTTCAAACTTGACATTGGTAATTTTCCTTCAGGTGTATATGTAGTCAAATGCCGTTTTGATAATAATAAATCGGAAACCGGACGCATTGTACTCGTACATGACAGGTGAAAATATTATTAAAATGTAAAATAATAAATTTAAAATGTAAAAGTGGTGTATTTTATTGATTTTTAATTTATTAAAAAAATAAAATATTATACCTACGTACTATCGACACTTTTACATTTTACATTTGTTATTTTACATTTTACATTAAAAAAAGTGTCTGAAACTCAATTGCTTCAGACACTTTTTATTTTTATCATTTTTAAATATCGAATAATAATAAATAGGTATTTCGATATTCAATATTCCTTGTTCGATATTCAAAAAATTACTGACCAACCACCATTCTTTTAGTGACAAGATCGACACCTTGTCCAATAGAATAGAAGTACATACCCGACTCAAGACGAGTACCATCAAAAGTAAGGATATTTTCGCCTGTTGAAAGGTTGAAGCTTTCGCTGTGTACCATTTCACCAAGCAGGCTATATACCTTGAAATCAAATTGACCGGAAGTTCTCGAATCTATTGTAATATTAGTTATTCCACTAAATGGATTAGGTACATTTTGACTGACACCAAGTACATCGTCAAGCGGATTTTCTGTACTGACAGGACAAGCGGCATCACCTGCTGCCAAAACATTGATTACGTACTCGCCCGGAAATATCTCAAATTCGCCGGGTTGAGTTGGAAAATTAACAGTTAAAGTAAGCAAACTAGTTGCTACTTCCGTAGCAACAACAGGTTTGAAAACACCCGCAGTTGTTGGTGTACCTGTAAATACCAGACAACCTGTGGTCGCAGTAAGGAATTTACAATCATCCGGTTCGCAAGAATAAGTTATACCATCGGGCAAGCCTGTAATATCAAGCACTTCCACACTGATAAGTGCAACGGTAAGTTCATTACCACCAACAGGAACAGTGATAGAATCCGGCACTACGGTAGTAAACAATTGCTCATAAGCTGTATTCACACAGCCCGTAGCTAATGATGAAGTAGCACTGCCAATAGGGTCGGGCAAGGGGTACACACCCGCAGTAGTATCTGCAAGCATAGGGTCAGGCATACAATTTTGAGCTTGTACGGCAAACCCGATTAATGTGAAAGTAAGTGTAGCAAGTAATAGTTTTTTCATATTTAAATTTTATTGATTATGAAATGGATTTTGTATTTTTTTTGGTGCGCCAAGATATAGTTTTTTTGATAGCAGACAAAAATAATATTGATAATTTTCTTTTTGTTGACTTTACTATGGCTTTTGGTTTTGAATAGACCAATAAGGGCTATCTCTCTGAATGTTACGTTATTATGAGACATGAGAACTAAGCGATATAAAATTCAAATTCCAAAAAACAAATTCCAAATCTCAAGGTTTTTGTTTTTTGGAATTTTGGTACTTGTTTTTTTGAATTTAAGATTTATTATTTGGTTTGTCAGTAAAAAAACTAACTTTGTGACGTGTTAATGTTGATTTGTGAAATAAAATAATGAATTTTAAAATTATAATTATTTGATAATCAGGTGATTGATTTTAAATAAAGCACCATCAACATTCATATCATTCACCCATTACGAAATGCGTAGTGATTCAAACTGTCATTCATAATTTTTTAAATACAAAATGTAAAATAATAACTTTAGCATGTAATCCCGATAGCTATCGGGAGTAGAACGCAAGATGATGTATTTTCTTCATATTTAATTGATTGTAAATTATTTATACAATAAAAAAGATAAAAATGTCTTGTACGTGTACTATCGACACTTTTACATTTTAAATCTGATATTTTACATTTTACATTTATTTAAATTTGTAAAGAAATTAATTGAACAATACACAAATCACTACATATATATATTCACTAAAAACCACAACTTATGAGTAATCAAACCTTCAGAACTCTGCTTGTAGCATTTTTTATGATTTTGTTTGTCCTTCCGGTAATGGCACAACAAGCTACACTAAAAGGACAATTATTTAATGACGCAGACGGCACGACTTTACCCTTTGCCACAATAATAGTGGGTGATACAGGCGCAGGTACAACGACCGATTTTGATGGTAATTATGAATTACAACTCGATGCAGGAACGCATAACATTACCTTTGAATACATCGGGCTGACTGCCAAAACCGAAAGTGTTACGCTGACTGCCGGCGAAATGAAAGATTTGAGTGTAAGACTCGGCGAGAGTGCGGAACTATTGGAGCAGGTCGTCGTAACAGCCAACAAATCCGGCGTAAAAATCGGTGAATCTACGGTCTCTATTGCAGTCGTCAAACCCGATTTATTGAACAATACCAACTCTGATTCTGACGAAATCGTACAAAAAGTACCCGGTGTCAATGTCATTGATGGTCAGGCAAATATACGTGGCGGTTCGGGCTATTCGTATGGAGCGGGGAGTCGTGTATTGCTGTTGGTAGATGATCTTCCCTTCCTTGCGGGCGATGCAGGTTTTCCGAACTGGAGCGATATTCCGATTGAAAATGCAGGGCAGGTTGAGGTCTTGAAAGGTGCGGCTTCTTCGCTCTACGGTTCGTCTGCCATGAACGGTATTATTAATTTTAAAACGGCTTACCCGACCAGCGAGACCTATACGCGAATCTCGTTGTACAATACCAACTATTTTCCACCCGCAGAAGAATCAATTATGCAAGGTGACACGTCGATTGCTTTAGACCGCCGATGGTGGGATAATGACGATAGCCGCCGCAATGTACTCATCGAAGAGGACAGTGTTACCCTCAATAAACCCACTCGAAGAGGACTTCAGTTTGCTCACCGTCAGAAATTCGGTAAGTTTGATTTGGTGCTTGGTGGTGTTTTGTATGACGATCATGGCTTTCGCCAATTTGAACGCGACCGCAAAGCGCGTTTAAATTTTAATACCCGTTATCGCATCACCGATAAATTTTCAATAGGAGTCAATGGTAATATCAATCGCGGTAGCAGTGTTTCTTATTTCCTTTGGCAAAACCCGAATGAAGGTTCGTATGAGTCTTTTCAAAGTTTAAGAGAACCGCTCTATACACTATCTGCTTTGGTCGGTGTCAATCCGGATTTTACTACCACTACTCCCAGTGAGACCTTCCGTTATAACATCGATCCTTTCCTGACGATTTTTGATGAAAAAGGCAACCGACACAAAATATTGAGCCGTTATTATCACATCAATAATGATAATGGTAATAATCAGGCGAATACTTCAGATTTACTCTATGGTGAATATCAGTTTCAAAGAACCTTTCAAGGGTCGGGTATCAATCTGGTAGCCGGAGTGCTGGGGCAGAAAACTTTCTCTGAGGCACAGCTATATGGTAATGCCAATTATACCAGTTCAAATGTGGGAGCTTATGCACAGATAGATAAACGATTCGCCGATAAATTGACGGTTTCATTCGGAAGCCGCTATGAGATAAATACCATTACCAGCCCTGAGATGATTTCGAGTATCTGTCACGTTGACACACTCAACCCAAGAGGACTAATCAGTAATCCCGATACCAAATCACGCGAAGCTAAACCCGTATTCCGCGCAGGTATCAATTATCAGCCTGCCGAATATACCTACCTCCGCGCCTCATGGGGGCAAGGCTATCGCTTTCCGACCATTGCAGAGCGTTATGTTTCTACAAGCGTAGGTGATTTATTGTCTATCTGTCCAAATCCTATCCTTCAATCGGAGACGGGTTGGTCAGCTGAGATCGGCTTGCGACAAGGTGTGAAAATTTCCTCTTGGCAGGGCTTCATTGACCTGTCCGGTTTTATGACGGAATATCAGGATATGATGGAATTTACATTCGGTGGTGCTGATATTAATAATCGTGTTGACGGTTTTCAATCCGGCAATATCGATGATACGCGCATTCGTGGTGCTGAAATCAGTTTTCTGGGGCAAGGAGAATTATTTGGCGTACCCACCAATCTTATCGCAGGTTACACCTACATCGATCCGACGTATCAAAACTTTACCGACCAAACCAGAATGAACTCGACTTCCAATGAAAATATATTGAAGTATCGCTTTAGGCACACCGCTAAACTTGATATAGAATCCACTATTAAAAAGCGGTTTTCTCTGGGTCTATCTGTCCAGTATAATAGTAAAATGGAAGCACTGGATATTTATTTCTACGATTTGGGCAACTTCCTTTTGGAGCCTTACCGACCAACGATTGAAGCCTTTGGGTTGAATTTTGAAGAGTTGGCAGGTGATATTCTTGGTATCAGAGAATTTAGGGAAAGAAATGACAGAGGAACGGCAGTAGTCGATATTCGGGCAGCATACAATATTTCTGATGTAGCAAAAATTTCTTTCATCTTAAAAAATGCGACCAATCAGACCTACACCCTGCGCCCTGCACTCATGGAAGCACCCATGAACCTCACCGTTCGTGCAGATGTGACCTTTAGAGGAAAAGCAAAGAATTAACAAACAGTATGGGCTGCTTTACAGGCTGACCGGAAACTCGTACAGGCGACTTCAGTCGCCATGTGATTGTAAATTTTTATTTATAAAAATTTGTAAAATAAAAATTTACGTATTTTTATTATTACGACATGGCGATTGAAGTCAACCTGTGCGATTAAAATAGTAAGGGGTGGAATTTCGCTTTATGTCGTTCAAGATGCGTTAGCATCGACCCTGTTTGTAGCAAAAAACCAAGCAAAACTTATCAAGGTGCGTAGCACCGACACCGTTAAATGTACA
>CALIZI010000364.1 GCA_938028705.1 uncultured Saprospiraceae bacterium
CGATAGTACGTATATAAAATATTCTTGTTTTTTATTTTATAATAATTTAAAAATCAATTAAATACGAAAAAATGTATTTGTATTGCGTCCTACAACTTTTACATTTTAAATTTGATATTTTACATTTTACATTAATTTTAATTTGTAAAGAAACTTTTTTAACAATGTACTACATATTCAACTTGGGTTAGGATTTTTTACAAAAATCCTTCATCTTATGTATTTCCTTCTACCACAACACAAATTTTTTAAATTTTTATATTGAAGATAAGCGCAAACTCAAAATAAAACTTTATCTTTACATTGTATTGAAAAATTATTAAAACATAACACCAAGTAAAACGAAATACAGTCTAAAAAATTCATTTTATTTTTTTGATAATATTTTTCTCACTAAAATTTTAAATGGAAACAAAGGCTTTATGTATAAGATACTGACAATTACGTTTTTACTCATAACACTTATTACTATCGTTGCAGTGTTTTATGTGTTGAAAAAATTGCAAAAGCACATTGAACAAAACGAAGTACAACATATCGGCGGACTTGGCGGCATATCAAGGTTGGCGTTGGGTTCATTCGCGATACTTTGGATTGTAGGTTTGTTTTTCGGAACAGGAACTACGCCTATCGGCTTGGCAGACAAAGTCAACAGCATGATGAGTGGACAAATGAGTGAGCAGGACATCGCAGCAGCCAAAATCATCTTTGACGAATCTTGCTCCGCCTGTCATGGCGACTACGGAGAGGGCAATATCGGACCTAATTTTACCGACGAATATTTCATACATGGTACGACCAAAGAGGAGATTACCAAAGTCATTACAGAAGGTGTCGTGGCTAAAGGTATGGCGGCATGGGGCAATTTGCTCTCCGAAGAAGATGTAGAATTAATGGCGACCTACATACTCACTTTACCCACCACGACACCCGAAAATCCAAAACCACCGCAAGGAGAAAAATACGCCTTTGAAAGTGGCAAATGGCAGCACTTACCCGGCGAAGCGATTACGACAAATATCATTACACTACCAAAAGATTTGGCAGAAATTCCGCTTGGTGGTGATGTCGAAAAAGGAAAGCGACTCTTCAATGGCGTACTCGGTTGCGCCCATTGCCACGGCAGTAGCGGACACGGACACGTAGATAATCGCGACGTAAAAGGCATCCAAAAACGCTACGGCGACGACTACCTCAAAATGATTGATTACGTCATGCTCAAAGGAAGAAAAGGTACTGCCATGCCCCCTTGGGACCATCTCAACGAACAAAAACTTTCTGACCTCAAAACCTTCATGGCTTCCATACAACAAATTTAATCATACTCTAAAATATAAGTAGTCCGTTTGCTAAACTTTTTAAGTTTCGTAAACGTAAGCGGAGAACAAATTTTTGTAATCAACTAAAAATCAGTGCATTACTTACGTTTGCCAAACTTCTTGAAGTTTAGCAAACAAATTACTTAGAGATGTCGGGTATCAATAGATTTTCAAAATACAAGCTGAATAAACACAACGAAAATCAAACTTAAATGAAATATGAGAACGTATGGCTGGCTATTGATTTTATTATTGGGCATGGCTTGTAATGAAGCACCGCCCACAGAAAAAAAGAAAGTACCCAAAGCCTCTGATATACAAATAACTACACCCAAAGGTACAGCTATCATCACCAATGAAGACGGGCAATCTATCAGCTTCGTGAATGTGGCGACACAAGAAGCGATAAAGACCATTCAAGTAGGCAAACGACCACGCGGAGTCAAAGTAGTCAAGTCCAAAAACAGGGCTTATGTAGCCGTCAGTGGTTCGCCCAAATGCCCGCCCTGGATAAGCGACGAAGAATGTGCCGCCAAAAAAACCGACAAATCCGCCGATGGTATTGCAGAGATTGATTTGGAGAAAATGGAAGTCATCGGCATCATCCCCTCCGGCTCCGACCCCGAACAATTTGATGTGAGTAAAGACGGTAAATTCCTATTTATTGCCAATGAAGATGTCGGAAAATTATCAATAGTTGACATTAGTAAAAAACAGATAATCAAAGAAGTAGAAGTCAGCGAAGAACCGGAAGGTGTGCGCGTTTCGCCCGATGGAAAAATCGTAGCCGTCACTTGCGAAGAAGAAGGAGAAATTGCGATAGTTGACACCGAAAGCCACCAACTACTCGGCATGGTCAAGGTCGGCAAACGTCCGCGCGACCTCGTTTATACCAAAAATTCCAAGACCTTATATGTCACTTGCGAAGCAAGTGGCTACGTATCTGTGTTAGATATTGCCAACCAAAAAGTAGTCAAAAATATTGACTTGGGCAAAGGCAATCTCCCCGTAGGTGTCGTACTTTCCGATGATGAAAAATACCTCTACATCGCAGGAGGCAGAGGCAAAAGTGTCGTCAAAGTGGACATCGAAGCCGGAGAAGTCATCAAGCGCGTAAAAGTAGAAGACCGACCCTGGGGACTCGACAAAGACCTCAACGAAAAACTCCTCATTTCCGCCAATGGCGGCTCAGGAGACATATCATTTATCGATATTCGTAAGTTTGAAGTAGTAAAAACGCTCAAAGTCAGTGAAGGACCTTGGGGCGTGTGTGTATATTGAAAAAGATTGTTTGATTGCAGAATTGTTTGATTGTATTCGTATTTAATAAAAAATAATTTGGCATGTTTAAATTTGTGGTAAAAGTAGTTGACAATTTTTTGAAATGTAAAATGTAAAACTCACATTTCTGTTAAATTTTTCTGAGTTCTTTGACATAACGGATGCGAATATATACCGGGGTCAATCCCATATAATCTCAAGACCTCAATATGGCGTTGTTCCAGTCCTATGGTATGAAAGGTAGCTACCTGATTGGGTAAGGTCACTTTTACCAAATAGATGTATTTAAAAGTCCTTAATATGGTAGAGGTTGTAGGTTTATAGACTTTTTTTCCGGGATTCCCGGGTACTATTTTAGTTAGGTAGGGTTTATCTTGCTTTTTGAGTTCAGTACGCCCCTTGTGCTGAATAACACCGACATACTGCAATGCCAGGAACATCAAGCGAATAAGTGCCTCAATGCGATTATCCTTTGTTAGAAAAACAGGTTGAAGTGCCGTACACTTATTGAGTAGGTAATGAAATTGTTGCTCAATACGGTACTCGTGCCGATAGCAGATGATTAATTGTTTGACGGAGAATTTTTCCGTAGGTGCATTAGTGGCGTAAGCTCGCCAACCGGCTCTGCGGACTTGTCGTTGATAGGCTTTTTCATTGAGAGAACATTGTACCGTATAGCCTACTCTACTGTCTGGAGAAGGTGGTTCAATCAACTGTATATCAAGTAGTTCTGTAACTTTATAACGCTTGATAGTTTTTTGTATAAAGGCTTCGGCATCTGCCTGTTCACGAATGGTTTTACGTCCTTGTTTGACGGTGAATCGCTGATATAAATCTAGCATGGCTTGTTGAGTGCGCTTTTCCAAGCTACGCAATTGAGTGTTTCGTAAATCTTCTGAGCAGACCAAAATACGACGATGCGACCAGCTAAAATCGGTAGCTTCATCGCTGCGCTGTTCAGCTTCCAACTCTACGTATCGGGCAATGCGCCGGTCGGCATCGGCATCGATGTCTTCACAAAATTCACTGCGAAACAACTCGGAAGGAACTATCTGATGCGCTTCCACCCAGTCTAAAGCTTCATCTATCTGATCAAACTTAAATTGTTTGTTTGCCAAAGGACTAAGGTAGTAATTCCCACTATGAGCAATAAAGTAGAAATTTTCTTGATTGCCTAACTTAGTATCTCCGACAATCAATACACCTTGTCTGGGCAGACTCTCCTGCCAGGCTCGCTCAATTGTACCAATGTAGTGATTATCATCTACTTGATTGCCTGAAACAACTTGGACACTGATGGGAAAAGCCAAAGGGTCTATGGTTAAAAGCATGGCTTTTACTTGAACTAAGTCAACCCGCTTGTTAGCTTGTTGATGTCCTTTTTGAAGTAGTTTACTGGCTTTACCATAGCTCTGTATTTTGGTGCTGTCTATACGGGCAATCAGCGTATTATCCGGTGGATTTAAATCGTAAAAACACAATAATTCTTTATTGTGTGATTGTTGAAACAAACCGTAGGCTTCGCCTTTAAAGTGCTCCAAAACCAAGCCTAAATGATTGTCATTGAAGTGTTTAGCTTCTAAGTCTGGTTCTTCTAACAACCAACGTAGCACTTCTAATCTGCTTTTAGCCCAATCCTCTACATAGGATATACGATGGTCGTTTTCGCTGATGATGTACATCAGCATACCCATAATAATTTTTCCAAAACTGGGACCTTTCCATGAGCCATGCATTACAAAATGAGTGTCCAAGTGTTCGACTAAGTGACAACTCTTTAAGAAATGGGCTATCAACGCAAGGTCTCCAAGCTGTTCGCTTTGTATTTGCATCCGTTTTTGTCAAAGAACTTCAATATCGAGCAGAACTCGAAAAAATTTAACAGAAATGTGAGTGTAAAATGTAAAATAATAAATTTAAAATGTAAAAGTGATAGTAGTATGTACACAATACATTTACGTTTTTTTATTATTTAATAAATTAAAATAAATAAAATAAAAATACTTTGTGTTCACTCGCGTCCTACAACTTTTACATTTATTATTTTGCATTTTACATTTCAAAAATTCACACATTCAAAATTCACTCATTATAATTCACTCACTATGAAAAATCTGTTCTTTTTATCAAGTAAAAAATGGATGAACACCATATTATTCCTATCAATCATGGTGTTTATAGTAGCCTGTAAAAGTGACACAGGCACGGCGGACAAAGGCACGAAGTCTGATGCCACCACCAACGCAGGTCCTCAAATCAAAGCCAACGATTGGTACGCCTATGGCAAAGACCAAAGCAACCAACGTTATAGCGAACTTAACCAAATCAATGACGGCAACGTTGCCGGATTGAAAAAGGTCTGGGAGTTCGACATCAAAAACCGTGAGGTACAGGAATGTACACCTATCGTAATCGGCGATATGATGTATGTCACAACGGGGTCGGGACCTGAATATACCTTCGGACTCAATGCCAAAACAGGCGAAAAAGTCTGGGAAAAAGGCTTCAAAGTACCGGATGATGTCGCGCGATTTGCCTGTTGTGGTATCTCCAATCGCGGGTTTGCCTACCAAGACGGCAAGCTCTTCGTAGGTCGCCTTGACGGAAATCTGACCGCCCTCGACCACAAAACCGGAAAGGAACTCTGGACAACTCAAGTGGTTGATTACACACAAGGTTCGGTCATCACTTCACCGCCGCTTGTGGTTGGCAATAAGGTCATCATCGGCTTTGGTGGCGGCGAATACGGCGCAGTCGGCTACCTCAGTGCATACAATGCAGCCGACGGAAAAATGGCGTGGAAAACCATGACCACACCCGAATCCACAGCCGATACATGGAAAGGCGATACGTGGAAAACCGGAGGTGGTGCGCCCTGGTTTATAGGCTCTTACGACAAATCGACCAACACTGTTCTCTGGGGTACGTCCAATCCTTCCCCCTGGGATGCTTCCTTGCGCGGACCCGACAAATCGAACTACGGCAAGATGACCAACCTCTACACAGCCGCCACGCTCGGCATCAATCCTGACGATGGTTCTATCAAGTGGCACTACCAAACCACACCTTACGACGCATGGGATTATGACGGTGTAAACGAACTCGTCTTGGCAAAAATCAAAGGACAACCCGCCGCGATTAAAGCCGACCGCAACGGTTTCCTCTATGTCCTCAATCGCAATACAGGTAAGGTCATTTCAGCCGAAAAATTTGTAGATGTCAACTGGGCGAAAAGCATAGATACCGGAACGGGAATGCCCGTAGAAGACCCGAAATATCGCTTGACAAAAACCAATACCGTCAAGGCAGTTTATCCGAGTTTTATGGGCGGAAAAAACTGGCAGCCAATGGCATATAATCCAAAAACGGGTTATGTGTATATTCCTGCAAATAACGTCGGTATGGACTTCAAAGCTACCGAAGTGGAGTACAAACGCGGTTACTTCTATTTAGGTACGGAATGGGAAATGGTTTATAACGACAAGCCCGTAGGCGAGTACATCGCATGGGATGTTGCCAATGGCAAAAAAGCATGGAGCAAGCCATTGAAATACCCAATTCCGGGTGGCGCAGCAACTACTGCCGGCAACCTCGTTTTCTTTGGCGATTTGACCGGCAAATTCTATGCCCTCAATGCCAAAACAGGCGAAGAACTTTGGTCTGACAAGATGGAGTCGGGCATCGGTGCGGCTGCCATGACCTACGATATAAGCGGCAAACAATACGTCGCTATCGTCGAAGGACGACCCACCGTTATTCCCGGATTTATCGGCGGAAAAATGGGCGAAGATATGGTCAAAGCAACACCCGCAGGAGGGAAAGTTTCTGTTTATGCACTGTAAATATTTTTTTTAGTAAAACGCGAGGAATGTAAAATGTAAAATGTAAAATAATAAATGTAAAAGTGTTTGTAGTACGTACACAAATTTACATTTTACATTTTACATTCCTCGCGTTTTACATTTTTTAATTATGAAGAACACTATCACACCAATATCGCTAATATTGTGTATTGCTTTTCTATGCCAATGCACAAGTCCAACAGACGGAAATAAGACCACAAATACTGGCAAAATCACAGCAAAAGACTCCCTGAGTTTTTGCTTGTTAAATTTCTACGAACCTTTATCCAATAAAAAAGGCGGTGGAATTTATGAAGATTTTGCAAGCTATATTGCAGAGGAATTAGACAGAACACCTAAGTTTGTTTACCTCAATTCCGCCTACTTCAATCGCCCGGTGTGCGATGGTATCAAAAAAGGCATTTGCGACTGCCAAATGGGACATCCCATCGAAGAAGAAGAACCCTGGCTCATACCGCGAAAAGTCAGACAATCAAAACCTTACACATCAGTCGGATATGCGATGGCTACTGCCGACCCTGCCGTTCAAAAGTTAGAAGATTTAGCTGGGAAAAAGGTCATTATCATGTCTCAATCGCCGCCTATGCAGGTCGTTGGTCAACTCAAAGATGTGCAGATGAAATTTATGATTGACGAAACAAAAATGATGGAAACCCTTCATACGGGCGATGCGGACGCAGTAGTCGCATGGGGCGCGAAATTGTATAATCTCAACAAAGAAAAATATAATAATAAATTCAAAGTGACAGACACACCTTACATGTGGGATGTCGCTATTTTGACTCAAGCCAAAGACTCCACATTGATGCGTCAAATCAACGATATTATCAAAAAACAACCTACGAAATATACTGAAATTGCATCGGGATATGGACTCTAAGGTAACACCGTAGCGTAATGCGTCCCGCTTGCGCCACGTACTATTTGCTAAACTAACGTGACGCAAGCCGGAGGCATTACGCTACGGCAAACCTAATCTTATTTATGAAAAAAATATCCACACTTATCTGTGTATTAATGTTGTGCGTGAATGTCGGGAAATCACAGGAAGTGGATACCATTCTACTGGAAAATATACTGGTCATTCCCTCGCCTTTTTCCAATTATTTGTATAATGATAATGCCTTTGGCAACCTCCACTACAGCACCGAAAATGTAGCTCAATCCTCCACCTTTCTCAACGAATCGCTCCTCAACGCCCCTTCCGTTCACGTCAATGATGCTACGACAAATCCCTTAGCACAAGATATTCAAATTCGCGGTTTTCATACTTCGCCTTTATATGGTTTGTCGCAGGAAATAGCGGTTTATGCCGATGGTGTGAAAAAAAATGACTTGCTTGGTGATGTGGTTTTCTGGGAATTGATGCCCTCATTTGCGATGCAACAGGCGCAGGTATTTGTCGGTTCGCAACCACTTTTTGGACTCAATGCGCTTGGCGGTACGATTAATTATACGACCAAATCCGGCTTTACACATCCATACAGTGCGGCGCAGGTCAGTTATGGTTCATTTCAACGGCTCAATACGGTGTTGGAATATGGTGGAAATAACAAAAAAATCGGTTGGTACGCAGGGGCGAATCATTGGCGCGAGCAAGGTTGGCGCGAATATTCGCCTTCTGATGTGACTAATATTTTCGGAAAAATAAGCTATCATCAAAGCAAGGACAAATTGGATGTCAGCCTTCAATATGCCAAGTCAAATTTACTCGGAAATGGTGCGCTTCCCATTGAATTATTAAGTCAAAATGAATGGCGAAATCAAGTATTCACACATCCCGATAGAACTGAAAATCAATTAGTCGAAGTAAATGGTAGTTGGTCGCATCGTTTTTCCGACAACACAAAAAGCCGTCTTATTTTAGCATTTAAAAACATAAAAACAGATATATTAAATGGAGACGAATCGCCCTTTGAAGAATTTGAAATTGACGGTGAAGAAGTCCTTGCAATTGGCGACGATGATGACGAAGAAGTGGAAGAAGATGAATTAGAATTTGCCCTTGATACAGATGGCAATTACATCCTTGCCACCGAAGATAACAGCGAGGCGATTCTCAATACTAATCAAGTTCGTCAATCCTCATTTTCAGCCGCATATTCTGTGACTACTCAATGGCAAACCGACCCTATCGCATGGGAATTGCAATCGGGCATTGCGCTACGCACAGGTCAGGCGCACTACACCGCAAACGGTGAATTAGGCTTTTTTGACGAGACACGTGGCGTGACGGGCATAGGTACACGACCCAGCAATTTCGATACCGATGTCATTACAAATGTCACAAATTTACATGCGACGACGGGGCTTAATGCCTTCATTAATAATGACTTAGCCGTTCAAGTTTCGGCTGCCTACAATCTTTCCGCTCTCATTCTCAAAGACCAAATCGGTACAGCACTCAATGGCAATCACCGCTTCGGCAACCTTTCCGGTGCGCTCAATGCTTATTATTTATTACAAAAAAATTGGATGCTACAAGCTGCACTCAGCACCTCTACACGCAATCCGACGGCGGTAGAAGTCAGTTGCGCCGACCCTGATGCGCCTTGCCGTCTGCCCAATGCTTTTCTCGCCGACCCGCCCCTCGAAACCGTCCGTGGAGTAACGGCGCAGGCAGGTACAGCGTATCAAAATCAGGGCTTCAAATTCGCTACGACCTTATTTATGACCAATGTGTTGGATGATATTTATTTCGTAAGTGCAGGACCGCTTCGGGGTTCGGGTTACTTTGATAATATTGGCACAACACGCCGCGCAGGTTGGGAAAATACTTTACAGATAGAAGTCGCTAAAAAATTGAATATCGAATTAAATTATACCTATCTTAATGCCACATTTCAAGATGAATTTACAATTTCCTCCCCCAATCATCCCAATGAAATTGAAGAAGAAATCAGCATAGAAAAAGGAGACCGAATCGCACTTATTCCCGACCACAATTTAAGCGGTAAAATTAATTATCAACCTATAGAAAAACTTGAATTACAATGGAATATACGATACAATTCTTCTCAATTCGTAAGGGGCGATGAAGCCAACGAACTCGACCCGATAAAGGGCTACATCCGCCACGATGCAAGGCTTCAATATTCCATTAAAGAAAATGTATATTTATGGTTAAAAAGTAATAACCTGACCAATGCCCGATACGAAACCTTCGGCTTACTCGGCGAGGCAGATGAAGCCGGAGAATTATTAGAAGAAGAATTGGAAAATAATATATTTGCAGGACCCGCCGCACCGCGTTATGTGGAGCTTGGGTTTAATATTAAGTTTTGATAAACGCACAAAAAGTAGCGCGACACTTCCAGTTCGCGCCCGTAGAACGGTGCTTCCAGCCCGTTCCGCGTTAGCTTAGGAATTTAAATTAAAAATATTTTGCTGTATTAAAATTTGAAAATCAATTACAAACCTATAAGGTTTTCGAAAACCTTATAGGTTTGAACGCCCGACAAAAATCACCTAAAAACCGTTTTATCGTTCACAGGAAGTACATCACACGAATGAGAAATACCATATTCACTTGCATACTATTGATGTGCATGGGCAACACGCTCATTGCACAAGAAGACACCCTCAGCACACTAATAGACGAAGTAGAAATCCGCGCTACACGGATAAGCACTTCACCTTTGCAACAACCTTATTCTTTAGCAACCTACAATGCAAGTCCACTTCAAGAGACGCGACAACAACTTTCCCTGCAAGAATACCTCTATCAGATTCCGGGATTATTTAGTTTGAATGCCAATAATTATGCACAGGATTTGCGGATTTCGATACGCGGATTTGGCGCACGGGCTGCCTTCGGAATACGCGGTGTGAAGATAGTTGTGGACGGCATTCCCGAAACCACACCCGACGGTCAAGGGCAAATCGACAACCTAAATGTAGGCATCGTTGAACGATTGGAAGTGCTGAAAGGACCGTCTGCCGCACTCTACGGCAATGCGTCGGGCGGTGTGATTCAGGTCTATTCAAAGGCGGATTTTAAGGAGAATTTCCAGTCTGCCGCACTGACGCTCGGCTCGTTTGGGATGCAGCAATATCAGATTGGGCGCGGTGTGGTGTATGATAAAACCCGTGCGATTTTTCAAGGAACACATACCCTCACCAGTGGCTATCGTGACCAAAGTCGATTGGTCAATACCAATTTTAATGTACGGGCATTTCATGATTTTTCGGAGAAATCGAAGCTGAATTTTCAGGTGAATTACACGATAAGTCCGGTGGGTGACGACCCCGGTGGCATCAATGCAGAATCGGTCATGGAAAATCGCCGACAGGCACGGGATAGAAATTTATTGTTTCGGACGGGTGAAGCGATTAATCAGCTAAAAATTGGTAGTCGGTATCGCTTGACTTTGGATGAGGGAAGAAGTGTGCAGTTATATGGTTTTTACAGCAATCGCGGTTTTGAGGGCAGGATTCCTATACCGTCAAATGGTTGGATTGACTTGCAGCGAAATTATATGGGACAAGGCGGACATTATAAATTAGAAAAAGACGCATTTGAAGGAAAAAGTACTTTACAGGTTGGTTATGAATTAGCTTTACAACGTGATGTACGTCAGCGTTTTATGAATAATGAAGGTGTAAAAGGCGACTTAGTGCTCGACCAAGTTGAACGTTTTTCTTCGGCAGGAATTTATGCACTAAATCACTTCAAAAGAGGACCTTTTTTGGTAGCTTTGGGGCTGCGATACGACCTCAATAATTTGGGCGTAAACGATAAAAAAACGGATGACGGCGACCAATCTGGCAAACAAAATCTCGCAGCATTCAACCCAAGTATTGGTTTAAATTATGAATTTTCCAAAAATCTTCATGCCTATGCCAACTTCCGTTCAGGCTTCGAGACCCCCGCTTTGAGCGAACTTTCCGCCAACCCAACAGGCGATGCAGGATTCAACGAAAATCTGAAATCACAACGCGCCAATAATTATGAAATTGGGGCAAAAGGCGTAGTCGGTGACTACTTCGATTTTGATGCGACCTTTTTTTACATCAATACTGCAAACGACCTCGTTCCTTTTGAATTAGAAGATTTCCCCGACCGTACATTCTACAGAAATGCAGGCAACACGACCCGTAGCGGATTGGAATTGTGGGGGCGTTATCGCATCACATCCGCCCTGCAAGCACGAGCAAGTTATGCCTATTCAAATTTTAAATATAAAAATTATGCAATTGATAATGAAGATTTCGGTGGGAATGTATTACCCGCTATTCCGCCGCATTTTTTGACGCTACAATTGGCGTATCAGGACAGCAAAGGTTGGAACGCGAGATTGCAGCACCGCTATACCGCCGAATTTTACGCCAATGATGCGAATGATGCCACCGAACCGACTTACCAAGTGACGGATTTAAGTGCAGGCTATCGCCTTGCGGTGAAGGATATGATTTTTACGCCTTTTGTCGGCATTAATAACATTTTTAATACAAAATATAGCGATAATGTGCGTATCAATGCCTTCGGAGGAAGATATTATGAACCGGCTGCGGGGATTAATTTTTATGGTGGTGTACGTTGGAAGATGTAACCGTACAGGCGATTTCAATCGCCATGTGTATTATATTTTTATTTGTAAAAAATTATAAACGAACAATTTACAAAACAAGGCGATTAAAATCGCCTGTACAGTATGAGCAAACAACATAATCTAAATTTCATCCTCATCATCATTGTAACAGCGCAATTTTGCTGCACATCGCTGTGGTTTGCGGGGAATGGTGTGATGACGGATTTGGTCGCCAATTTCGGTTTGCCGGAAAGTGCTTTGGGGCATTTGACCTCCGCCGTACAATTCGGATTTATTACCGGAACACTCATTTTTGCCTTGCTGACGATAGCCGATAGATTTTCGCCGTCGTATGTGTTTTTGGGCTGCGCTTTGCTCGGTGCGCTCTTTAATTTAGGAACGGTTTGGGAGCAAAATACCTTGATGAGTCAGTTGAGTTTACGTTTTATGACAGGCTTTTTTCTGGCAGGAATTTACCCTGTGGGGATGAAAATTGCGGCAGATTATTTCCAAAAAGGCTTGGGCAAATCGCTTGGTTTTTTGGTCGGTGCATTGGTGCTTGGTACGGCATTTCCGCATCTACTCAAAGGCTTGACAACTGCATTGCCGTGGAAGGCGGTTTTACAAATTACTTCGGGCTTGGCGGTCTTGGGTGGTGTGCTGATAGCCGTTTTTGTACCCGACGGACCGGGGCGCAAACCAAGTCAAAAAATCAATTTGTCAGCATCATTCAAGGTCTTTAAAAATGCTGATTTTCGCGGTGCAGCCTTCGGATATTTTGGTCACATGTGGGAATTGTATGCGTTTTGGGCATTCGTTCCGGTCATACTTCAGACCTACGTTTCCTTGTATGAAGGTACGCAAATCAACGTTCCTGTTTGGTCATTTATCATCATTGGAATCGGTGGAATCTCCTGTGTCATAGGTGGTTATCTTTCGGAAAGTATGGGAACTAAGCGTGTAGCCTCTTGGTCTTTGCTGATGTCGGGAATTTGTTGTTTGTTGTCGCCTTTGGTGTTTTTGTCGGGGATTAAAGTCTTATTTCTTATATTTCTTATATTTTGGGGCATGGTTGTGATAGCGGATTCGCCTTTATTTTCTACCTTAGTTGCTCAAAATGCCCCCGTCGAGTACAAAGGTACAGCACTCACGATTGTCACTTGCATTGGTTTTGCCATTACGATTGTGAGTATTCAGTTGTTGAATTATTTGAGTGGAATGTGGCAGCCGATTTATTTGTATTTAGCATTGGTGGCAGGACCGATATTTGGATTGATGATGTTGAGAACACCACGCAAAACGTAACACAGACATTCCTGTCTGTTCTTCGTGTGGCACAGACAGGAATGTCTGCGTGACGCTAACTATAAATTTAATTTTTATTAATATTTTTAAAACATAAAACTTACACACTATGCCAAAGTACGTTATTGAAAGAGAAATCCCCGGTGCAGGCGATTTGAGTGCCGAACAACTCAAAGGAATTTCACAAACTTCTTGCGGAGTATTAGGAAAAATGGGTCCACAAATCCAATGGCTGCAAAGCTATGTGACAGGTGACAAAATTTACTGCGTCTATATCGCACCGAATGAAGATATGGTACGCGAACACGCTAGTCAAGGCGGTTTTCCGGCTAATTCGGTCAGCGAGGTCAAGACGATAATTGACCCGACGACTGCGGAGTAACTAGGACCTAACGCGATTTTCTAAATTACCCAATCAAGCGTGGTGATTTGGAAAATCGCCTTACTTTATTCTATCTTTGCCTGATAGATGAAAAAACTTCTGCTTTATTACCACACCTTAAAATATCTGAAATTCAAACAGATACGCTATCGTGCATACTACATGCTACGTAGGCGGTGGCGCAGGATCACCAAGTTTAAATACAACTTTAATTCCGAAAAATCATTTACACTAAACTCACTGACACTTCAGCCCTCCATTCCAAATCACACCTCGTTTTTATCCCATAATTCTTTTTCTTTTTTGAATTTAGAAAAAACATTCAAGGATGAAATTGATTGGAATTTTAGTGAATACGGTAAATTATGGACTTATAATTTGACCTATTTTGAATACCTCAATCAGCAGGAAATGACCCCCGAAACAGGTGTACAACTCATCCATGATTTTATCCGAAAAACAGACATCATAAAAGATGGTCTTGAACCCTTCCCGATTTCTCTGCGAATCATAAATTGGATAAAATTTCTTATTAAAAACAATATTAAAGATACTGAAATTGACCAATCACTATATATTCAGTCCGAAATTTTAATGGATAAATTAGAATATCACTTGCTTGGTAATCATTTATTGGAAAATGGCTTTGCTTTGCTTTTTGCAGCGTATTATTTTTCGGATGAAAAATTTTATAAAAAAGCCACTACAATTTTACAGCCCGAATTAGAAGAACAAATACTCACAGACGGCGCACATTTTGAATTGAGTCCGATGTATCACAGTTTAATGTTATATCGCGTTTTGGATTGTATAAATTTAATAAAAGAAAATACCTTACATTTTCAAAATGCAAGATATTTATCGGAGTTTTTACAAAAAAAATCAGCTTTAATGTTAGGTTGGCTTCAACATATAACCTTCCAAAATAGCAACTTCCCATGTTTCAATGATAGCGCACCGGATATCGCACCTACACCAAGCGAATTATTCGATTATGCCACTCGTTTGAATGTGGAAACCAAGACCGTAGCTTTAAAAGAAAGCGGCTATCGAAAGTTTCAAAATGCTGATTATGAATGTGTTGTAGATGTTGGACATGTTGGACCGGATTATATTCCCGGTCATGCTCATTCGGATACTTTCAATTTTGTGATTCATTCCAAAGGTCAGCCTTTCATCGTTGATACAGGCATTTCAACTTATGAAAATGACGAAAATCGCCACCGCGAACGCAGCACTTCTGCACACAATACAGTACAAATCGGAGAGGAAGATCAATCGGAAGTGTGGAGCAGTTTCAGAGTAGCCCGACGTGCTAAAATTATTGATTTGAATGAAGACAAAAATACGATAAAAGCCACTCACAACGGCTATGCACGCATAGGCGCAACGCATACACGAGCGTTTCATTTTTCCGAAAAAGAAATTTTCATAAAAGATAATATTCATACAAAAAAAAATATTCCTGCCAGAGCATTTATACATTTTCATCCTTCTGTACAAGCTGAAATAAAAGATAATATGATTAATACAAATGTGGGAAAAATCCGATTTGAGGGTTGCAAAAGCATCGAACTCACGTCTTATATGTATGCAAAAGGTTTTAATAATAGGGTGGAAGCCCAAAAAATTATTATTACCTTTGAAAAAGATAGTTTAGAGACGCGAATTTTATTATGAAAATCCTTTTTGTTTCCGATAATTTTTTACCCGAGGTCAATGCGCCCGCTACACGAACTTACCAACATTGTCGTGAGTGGGTCAAGCAAGGTGCGGAGGTCACAGTCATTACTTGTGTGCCCAATTTTCCGCAAGGTAAAGTATATGAAGGATATAAAAATAAGCTATATCAGGTAGAAGAAATTGACGGGATTCGCGTCATCAGAGTGTGGAGTTATATTGCTGCCAACAAAGGGTTTTATAAACGGACTTTGGATTATATCAGTTTTGCTTTTATGGCTTTTTGGGTAGGACTTTTTCGGAAAACTGATGTAATAGTCGCCACTTCTCCACAGTTTTTTGCGGCAATTGGCGGTTACTTTTTAGGCTTGTTCAAACGCAAGCCTTGGATAATGGAAGTACGCGATTTGTGGCCCGAATCCATCAAGGCGGTAGGCGCAATGGAGGAAGGGCGAGTGTATCATTTACTGGAACGACTGGAGTTGTTTTTATATCGAAAAGCCACTAAGGTTGTGGTAGTTACAGATAATTTTAAAGAAAATTTGACTTCAAGAGGTATCCTTGCAGATAAGATTGAAGTAGTCAAAAACGGCGTTGTTTTGGACGAGTATGTACCACAAGCCAAGAACACGCCTTTACGTCGGAAATTGGGTTTGGAAGACAAATTTGTGTTGACTTATCTCGGAACTCATGGTATGGCACATGGCTTGGATTTTGTGTTAGAATCTGCCGCAAAAATCCAACAAAATGAGGACGTTCATTTTTTATTAATTGGTGACGGAGCGGAAAAAAACAACCTCATAAATATTAAAGAAAAACTAAATTTAAATAATGTAACTTTACACCCGCCTGTTCCCAAAGCAGAAGTGCATGAATATATCTCTGCTTCAGATGTCGCGCTCGTATGTTTGAAGAAATCAGATACTTTCAAATCTGTTATTCCCTCAAAAATATTTGAAAATGCAGCCATGCAACGTCCGATTTTACTGGGTGTACAGGGAGAATCTCAACAAATTATAGAATTTTATAATGCAGGAGTTTGTTATGAGCCGGAAAATGAACATGAATTTATCGAAAAGGTAATGAAAATGAAAAACAGCAACGGCGAATATAAAACTTATCAGCAAGGCTGTGAACGACTGGCAAAGGATTTTAGTCGTAAAAAATTGGCTGATAAAATGTTGAATATCATTAAAACCGTTGTCACAAAATAGCTAACCTTTTGGAGCAAAAAAAAATACTTATCACGGGCGGTTCGGGATTTATCGGCTATCATTTTCATCGCTATATAGATGAGCGTCGAATTGTCAATTTTGACTTGGTAGAACCCGAATTTGAATACGAATCTATCTATCATAAAGGTGACGTGCGTGAGTCGGAACAAGTTGATGAAGTATTATCAAAATATGATATTGACTGTATCATTCATTTGGCTGCCGAACACAAAGATTTTGGCATTATAGAAGCCGAATATTTTCGCACTAACGAGTATGGAACAAAGGTCATAACAGAAGCTGCGACGAAGTATGATATTAAAAATTTTGTGTACTATTCTTCGGTAGCGGTTTATGGTCAAAATACTGTTCCTTCGGATGAAAACACAGCACTTGCCCCCAATAATCCTTATGGAACTTCCAAGCAAGCCGCCGAGCAAGTATTGGAAAATTGGAGTAAACAAGATAAAATTCGTAAAGTGTTGATAATCAGACCAACTGTGGTTTATGGTGTACGCAATTTTGCTAATGTATACCGCTTGGTTCGACAAATAGATTCGGGCTTATACGTCAATATCGGCAAAGCAAATAACATAAAGTCCATCGCTTTTGTGGACAATCTTGTACAGGCAATGTTGTACCTGATGCAGGATATGAAAACAGGTATTTCCATCTATAATTATGCTGATGAAAAACAGATGACTACCCACGAAATCGCGGAGGTGATTTCAGCGGCTTTAGGCAAAAAACAAGCAATGACTTTACCTTACGGATTAATGTATGCTTTGGGAGTTCCTTTTGATATTTTGATAAAATTGACCGGAAAAGACTTGCCGATTTCCACCAATCGAATCAAAAAACTGTGTACTGAAACTTACCATAAAGCCGACAAGATACGCACCGCAGGATTCACGCCAAATTATGATAATAAATATGGTTTAGAGAAAATGGTAGAATGGTATTTAGAAGAAAAAAATAAATGAAAACACCTCGTGTCACGATAGTTACGGTCTGTAAAAATGCAGTCGATTCGATTGAAAAAACCATCAAAAGTGTTGTCACACAATCCTATCCTAACCTTGAATACATTATCATCGATGGCGCATCTACAGACGGTACACAAAGCATCATCAAAACCTACGAAAAACACCTTGCACATTTCCGAACCGAACCCGACAAGGGCATTTATGATGCCATGAATAAAGGCATCCGACACGCGACAGGCGATTGGATAAATTTTATGAACGCAGGGGATTATTTTTATGATAAAAATGCGATAAAAAAAATCATCCCCGTAGAGACGCGATTAATCGCGTCTCTACCGACGATATTGTATTCAGATGTTTTTGTGCAAACAAATAATGAATTAAAAATCCGAAAACACAAACCCGTTTTCCAATATGGTTTGTACAATAATGTCTGTCATCAGGCGGTGTTTTATAATTTGAAAAAATTGGGTAAATTTCAATTTGATACTCAATACAACATATCTGCCGATTTCGATTTTTTATTAAAAATAGCCACCCAAGAAAAAGGTCAATTTTATCAACACATTCCCGAACCTTTAGTCGTATATCAAGGCGGCGGACTCTCTGAAAATCAAGCATTAAAGGCATTAGAAGAACGTAAAATACAATTCAAATCACATATCAAAAATCCGATAATCAGATTTTGGAATCAACTCAATCTACATCGTCAAATTCGCAAAAGGTCTTAATACTTTCATTGGGGCGTTATGGTGGTTGTGTGCGTTATGCAACAGAGATAATTGATGCTATGACGATAGATTATGAAGTTTATGTGTCAAGTTGTTCGACGGAGAAAGTTCCGAAAAATCATAAAAAAATTCCTACCTATACATCCAATTTGCAATTTGCAATTAGCCTACTGACCGTCTTTCCTTTCTTATGGTTAAAAATTCTTTTCGGACTCCTTCGCGGACGCTATTCTGCGATTTATTTTCCTTACAAACACTATTGGAATCTGTTTTTTTTATGGCTGTTTAAATTATTTGGTAAAAAAACGATAATGACCGTTCACGACGGTATTCTGCATGAAGGCGAGGAAAGTCGCTTCCAACAATGGCTCATCAATCAGTGCATCAAACACACCGACGAGTTAATTTTTCTGACTGATTTTGTACGAAAAAATGTATCACAAAAAATAGACTTCAAAGCAAATACAACAGTCATCCCACATGGCATATTTACCGATTACGTACATACGCAGATACGTACACTCACGCACAAGCCACGATTGCTTTTCTTAGGACGCATCGGCAAATATAAAGGTGTAGAAATGCTCATCGAAGCCACCAACCAAACCCTACAAGACAGCTACGAAAGCCTGACGATTGCAGGGAAGGCTTTATATGATTTAAAATTTGAAAACGATAATCCGAAAATTATTTTATTAAATAAATGGCTGGATAATAATGAGGTAATCCGCCTTTTAAAAGAAAGCGACATCCTCATTTTACCCTATAAAGAAGCCTCTCAATCGGGTGTCATTCCAATGGGCATAGCGGCTACTATTCCAATGGTGTGTACGCAGGTCGGTGGTTTGCCTGAGCAATTAAAGGAAGATGAAGCGGTGTTTGTTGAACCAAATGTGGAAGCATTGAAGAATGGAATTGAGCAACTAATCTGTGACAGCGATTTATATGAAAATTTATCACAAAAAATGCTAAAAAAACAAACTGAATTAGGTTGGGAAAACATTGCGAAGCAAATTGAAAAAGTCATCATCACAAAAGGTCAGGGTTTAAACCCTGACCTTTTGTGATGCCTATATTATTTCAAGATATTTTTCGTAAATTTTCTCATAAACAATCTGATTTTGAAAACGCTCTTCCGCCAATTTCCGACTATACTCGCCCATTTTCTTCAAATCTTTTCTGACTAATATTTTTCGCAATGTCTGTTCAGTTTCATCCACTGATTTCGGAGCAATGAGATAACCATTCTTTTCATGCTCTACGGTCAACCGACAACCGGGCATATCAGTCGTAATGACAGGAACACCCGTAGCAAGGGCTTCCAACACAGTACGCGGTACACCTTCGCGGTAATAACTCGGATACACATACACATCCGTAGCTGCCAAAATCTCCGAAATATCACTACGCAATCCCAAGAATGAAATTTGCGAATGCGATTCGTATTTTTTGATAAAATTTTCTGACACAGATTCGGGATTTTCATAATCTATTTTTCCCACAATTAGAAGGTGAATTAGAGGAAACTCATTAAAAATTCGCTCGCTTGCTTCGATAGCTTCGCGTATTCCTTTTTGCCATACCAAACGACTAATAAATGTCAACACAATTTTACTTTCAAGCCCTAATTCACCTTTAATTTTTTCAATATCAAAATTACGTTTATCAAAACGTTGAATATCCACACCACTACCTTCTATCACGCAGTGTTTTTTACGAAAAAAACGAGTCAGCCACAAGTCATTTTCATCATCAGGATTTTGAAAAATGAGCTTATCAGCAATCATAAAATTCAACAGAAAAAAACAGCGACTCACAAAGCGTAATAAACGAATTTTGAATGTTTTTTTATCCGTAAAAGCAACGCCAAGCCCCGTTATGTGTAAGACTAATTTTGTATTTTTTAAAAATAATTTGCCTAATGCTGCATAAAAATTAGGTTGAAATTTGAAGGAATGAATCAGGTCGAATTTATGCGTTTTAAATAAGCGGCGAAACAGTAAAATACTCTTAAAATTGGACAGTGGATTACCTGTATTTCTATCATACGGATAAGTCAAAACATGTATGCCTTTTTCTCTAATTTTATCATGTTGATTTGTGACGTCATTTTCCGGTAAAAGTGCATATACTTCATGCCCTTTTTTTTGTAAAAAAAGTCCTAATTGCAAACGCGAAATAACAAACTCGGCTGCGGTATGTTCTATGAGTAGAATTTTTTTGCCCATTGCTTGAGCGAAGTTATAAATAAGCGTGTATTTGGGCGAATAATTCGGTATCTTTGACATGTTTTATAATAAAAAATACGAAAAATGGCGAATACTACGCTTTGGACAGGTTCAGATAAATATTTATGCGACGGCGAATTGGCGCAGGCATTCCACATGTCGCGCGTATTGGGAATGCCGCTGTTGATTGAAGGCGAACCGGGAACAGGCAAGACGGAACTCCCCTTGCAATTTGCAGAGGATTTAGGTTTGGAAATGTTTGTTTATCCTGTCGGGTCGAAGAGTTCGGTGGAACAGTTTGTCGCCAAATTTGACCATGTAAAATACCTGCGCGACTCCCAAATCGAAGTCCTCAATGCCCAACGCGACGAAAAAGGACTCGACAAAAAACTCTCCACAGGCGGACGCAGCACCGAGCGTTTGGACGATTATGTATTGCTTGGTCCGGCGGCAAAAGCCTACTCCACACCCAACTCTGTGTTGCTGATTGATGAGATAGATAAAGCACCGCGCGAGTTTCCAAACGACCTTTTATATGCCCTCAGTCATCGCAAATTTGTGTTGCCCGAATCAGGTCGTGTCATTGAGGCGAGTGAAGCGGATATGCCTGCAATCGTCATCACGAGTAACCGCGAACAAGAGTTGCCGACTGCCTTCAAAGGGCGTTGTGTCTATCATTATATTGCCTTTCCGCTGCCGGAAATGATGCACGAAATTGTACAAAAACATTTCCCGAAAACCAACGAAGAAATCATTGACCGTTGTATCAATTTGTTCTATAAATTACGCGAATTGCGCTTAGAACGTGCGCCTTCCACACGCGAATTGTTGAGTTGGTTGAAGTACCTCAATACCTTTAAAAAGAATGAAGCCATTGAGAAAGTTGTCCGCTTGGATGGCATGGGCATTTTACTAAAAACAGAGACAGATTTGAAGATGGTGCAACGGGTGAATTTGAATTAAAATAAGGGTAGTGCTACACATGTAATGCTTTCACCACAAAGGACACGAAGAACACAGAGGTCGAATAGACGAAGTAAGAAAACTAAGATAGTATAAGAAATTCATTATTAAATATTTAGAAATACTTTGTGAACTCTGCGTCTATTC
>CALIZI010000365.1 GCA_938028705.1 uncultured Saprospiraceae bacterium
CAAATTGTCGCGTGTGAAATAATGCTAAGTATTGTCAGTGCATCTCACGCAGAGTTCGCAGAGAACGCAGAGGACTGATAATCAACACTCTGCGTTCTCTGCGAACTCTGCGTGAATCACTTAATAAAAATAAAAATGCGACAATTTGGGCTGCACCCTGCAAATGTAATACTGAAAGTTGTCCAAATGCCTTGCATTCTGAAAATGCAAGGCAAGTAAGGGCATTACATTTATAGCACTACCTGAAAAATAAACCTTATGCGGACATTTAATACAAGCGGACAAAATATACCGGAACGGCATTATACATTAATGCGTCCTCAATTGGTGGAGAAAGGTATTGAATTGGTCAAAGGTGAATATTATTTTACGATATGGGCACCGCACCAAACAGGGAAAAGTACGTATTTTTTATTGTTGGCAGATGCACTCAAAAAGGAAGGATATAAAGTAGCACATGTTAATTTTGAAAACTATATGAACGCTCCGGTATTGACTTTTCTGGAGCGGTTTGTAGGAGAGATGAATAGGCTCTTTGGAACTAACTTCAAACAAACCAATATCTCGAAGATATTTTACGAGATAGAATCTATAACCGACAAAAAATTTGTCCTTATCATTGACGAAGTAGAAGGTATCAATAAGGCATACTTCAGTGATTTTCTTCATGCCATCCGTAATGCTTACCACAATCGCACTCATCATGCGCTTAAAAGTGTGATTTTGGTGGGTGTATCCAATATTACAGGGATTGTACAAGACCATGCAAGCCCGTTTAATATCGCCAATAACCTTGATATTCCGTTTTTTACGAATGAAGAAACTTATGAATTGTTAGGTCAGCACGAAACCGAGACCGGACAGCTTTTTGATAAAAAAGTAAAAGATAAAATCATTGAAATTACGGCAAATCAACCGGGCTTGGTCAATGGTTTTGCACTAAAACTGGTGACAGATTATGCGGATAAAAAGGTAATTGAATATGAGGATTATTTGAGGGTGGAAGATTGGTATATTAATATTAGTATTGATAAAAATGTATCGAATATTGTCAACAAAGCCACCAAGCACCGGGCTTTTGTAGAAAAATTATTATTCACCACCACCAAAATTCCTTTTCGTATTGACCGACCTGCTATTAAAATGCTACACACCAATGGATTGATTCGGCGAGATGCAAACGGCTTCATCGAATTTTGGGTGCCGCTGTATCAAAAAAAGCTGTTTTATACCTTTTATCCATATACCAATGGTGAAGACAGCCGCATTGCGGTGACGATGATAGGTTATCATTATCTGACTGAATCGGGGCGAATAGATTTTGATAAACTGATAGACAAGTACAAAAACCACATCCGCGAACGTAGTTTTCGGCATTACAGGGAGAAAGACGAAAATGGTAAGTTCAAATCCATTCGTGAGGCGGCAATGATGTACAGTTTTGAAACCTTTATCAGTATTTTTTTGCAGGATATTGAAGGGAAAAGCTACCGCGAAGCCTTCGTTTCTATGGGCAATTGCGACCTGATTATCAATGTAAGGGGCTTTGAATACCTCATTGAAACCAAGAAATTTTATAGCCTTAAAAGATTTAAAGAAGGCAAAACCCAACTCGCCTATTATTGCTCACGCAGAAATATTGACGAGGGAGTGTATATCGTTTTTATCGAAAATTATGTGCAAATGGAAGAAGTGAAAGAAGCCAAAGAAATCATTGATGGCCTAAGCATAAATACCTACCTGATACGCTATGATGAAGCTACGGATTTTGGGGAAGGCATTGAAATAGATGAGTAATGTGGTAACTTTATTCAGCTCTTTTTCATATTTAATGGTTCTACTGAAATAAGGGTGTTTTTAAAATATTTTATAATAATAAAATATTTATAAATAATAAATTACTATTAAATAATAAATTATAAAATGCCTGTATGTGTCACACTCAATTAAAATCATATTACCAACGCAATCCGTTACAATCAGCATTTTTGATAAGAAAACCCTTCAATGTCGTCGGGCTTATACCCAAATTCCTAAAAAATATCCATATATTGTGCAAGCTAATGAGTGAGTGAATTTTTAATACTATTGACATACCATTTTTTGGACAAAAGCAACTACAATAATAACTAATTGATAAGCAGTGATTTATTCAGTCATTATAATAGGAACGGTAAAAAAATAACTTTACATTTTATAATCAACTGACTATTAGTTACTTTCTTAATTTTAATTCATTCCTTACTGTCCAAAAGTCTAAAAATAAAAGAATATGAAACGAATATTTATACTTGTGCTGATGGTGGCATTTGGGCTTATTTTGGCTTCCTGTGGCGGCAATAGCAACAGCACACCCGAATCCAATAACGATGACAATAAAGTAACGACATCACCGATAACCAATAATACAGGTGTAGTAGAACACTATATCTGTCCGGATGGGCATGTAGGTTCGGGTGGTTCGGGGGCAGGTACTTGTTCGCAGTGTGGTGCTACGCTGGTTCACAACCAAGCCTTTCACAAAAATGACCCGCCTCCTGCCGCACCTAGCACGCCACAGGTCAATGCTTTAAGTCCTGTCTTGACCACACCTTCGGCTCCCGGAACAGTCGTACCGCCCAATCCGAATCAGGCAATCACAGCCACGCCTCCCAAAAACGAACCGCCACAAAATGCAGCGGGTGTATGGCATTACACTTGTCCAAGCGGGTGTGCAGGCGGTGGCGGTTCTGCAACAGCTTGTGCTTCTTGTGGCACCACATTAGTACATAATACAGCTTACCACAATTAATTAACTTGAAAATTCCAAAAAACAAATTCCAAATTCCAAAAAAATATTGCGTAAGAACGCATTTGAATTGGAACTTGGAATTTGTTTCTTGGAATTTCTTAAAATCCTATGTTAATCTACGGCATCATAGGTCAGTGTTTCGGTGAAATTTATACCATTATCAGTATATTTTTTCAATAAGACGAGTTGCCTTTTCGTCAAATCTGATATTTGGTAAGTAGCATCATCCGAATTGCTAAAGTCCAAGGATAACTCCGTTTCGTCTTCATCTATTTCCCATGTACCATTGTCAATAATTTGATTGACATTCGCAATGCAGCTTTTTTCGCCTTGCTCTAAGGTGAATGTGCCTGTTGAAGAAAAAGCATAAATATCGTCTTGGTCGCAGGAATCCAACTGTGCATACAAATCTGTAATGACATAATTGCCCTGAATCATTCCCGGCTCAATCGTATGTGCCGTATAGACCCAAGGTCCGTCTGCCAAGCGTTCTTTAGCGGTGGGGGGCGTGAGTAGGTCTTCGCCTTCCTCACATGCTGTCATGGATAAAATCATTGCCGAAAGGCAAAGCATAGATAGCCATAGTTTTACTTGTTTCGTCATTTTTAAAATATTTTAAATTGTTAAAAAAATGTGATATGTGGTACGAATAACAAGAACTATTCCCAAAGAAGTTAAATGTATTTTTTTAACATTTTTAAGAAGCTGGAATTTGGAAACTGGAGAATTGGGGAATAGTCCCTTAATAAATCCTTGATAAAAAGTTAAAAATAATTAAATTTAAGCTCGGTTCAATACAAGTTCGTATTCCCACTGGTAACTACTAGATTCCGTGGAATTGTCTGAACGAAGGTGTACATGGACAG
>CALIZI010000366.1 GCA_938028705.1 uncultured Saprospiraceae bacterium
GGAACGTAGCATAGGCTCCAAATTGAATAAATCACGCAGAGAACGCAGAGGTCGCAGAGATTTGATAATTAACCCTCTGCGAACTCTGCGCTCTCTGCGTGAAAAAGTGTCAACTACTTTTACGGCAAATCTAAACATGCCAAATATTTGATAAAAAATGGTTTACCTAATACCAAATTTCCTAATTCCCCAATATCTAAAGTCCAGTATTTTATTGGTTTTCAAAACATTAAAATTAAAAAAAAATAAAATATTTCCTCGCGTACTATTGACACTTTTACATTTTACATTTCTAAAAAAGTGATGATGTTGCACAATAATTTTTCAAGTGTTAAAAAATAATAGCTAAATACTTTTGAGCCTGCAAGAGAGTTATTAAAGTGTTAATATATAATAACAATTTAAGGATTTGAACATGAAAAAATTTAAAATTTTGTTAGCACTTTTGGCCATTGCTCAATTTGCTTTCGCACAAGCTCCTGTTTCCCCAAAATCATATTCTATGGGCATATTGCTCGGGGTAGATTATAGTAATTTGATAGCAAAAAGTCGTGAGCCGTCGAATAATGTATTGGAATATACAACGCTCGAATCAGAAAGAGGAGTGGGATTTAGTATGGGTATTTTTTATCGGTGGCGTTTGAACGAAAACTTTGCCATTGTTCCACAAGCGGTTCTTGCATTTCAAGATAATAAGGTAGATTTTCGTCTCCCAAATCAAACGACTCAAAGGGTAAAAATTGAACCTGTGACTATTGAATTTCCCGTACATCTTGTATTTACCAAAAACTTTGGCAAAGGTATTAGTCCTTCGGTTTCTCTTGGTGCCAAGTATATTTATGATATTGGAGAAAGAGAGGGCGATTTTCAAGAAGACCTCAAACGAAATGATCTTGCCTTAGATGTAGGCGGTGGTGTGGAAATTGATTTTAAGAAGTTTAAGATGAAACCCGAACTATTATATTCCTTTGGTACGATTAACTTGAGAGATAATACTAACGAGTTGTTGAATCATGAAGTGGGATTTATCATTCGGAATAAATTTTCGATAAGAATAATGTTTTATAATTAACTCAACTTGAGCAAATTCCAAATCTCAAGCACCAAATTTCAATGAAATATTACGTAAGAATACGTTTCAATTGGAATTTGTGATTTGTTTTTTGGAATTTATTTTTTGTGATTTCACTCAAAATTACTAAGATTCTTCACCGCTCTTCGATAGTAAATAACGGTCATAACGAGTGGTACAGGTTGGGTAAAAGGAAGACACAAAAATGCGACCATTAAGCCAAGTGTAAAGCTGTTTTGTGTCAGGCGAATATTCGGTTGATAGCTTGCGTATTTTAAAGTAATACTCAAAACAGGAAATACCGAGACCACAAAAATAACGACCAACAAAATATACCAGTACATATAATGAAATACCAAAAACAAGATAACTAAAGGCATGCTACACAACCAGAAAATAGCTAAATGATGGAATATTTTTTTTCGTAAAAATGACCGAGCATTTCCACCGTATAGTTCAAGAAAAATTCGTGGTTCGCAATCCATATAAAAGTCCGTTGTCATCAATCCCAACAGAAAAAGCACCAAAGGAATAGCGACGGTATATCCGCTCAATACCAAACCGACAAGGTATAAAGGAAGCATCAGGTAGGCAGATTTTCGTAAGCCGTTGACCCATTCATAATGTTTGCTGAAAGAAGCCGGAAATCGCAAAAGTGGACTTTGTCGTTTTCGCAAGCGTATCGTGAAAGGAATGACTCCTATTGTTATTATCGCTAATATAAGTATGCCTACCGCTAGCCAATCGCCCAAGTAAATCAACCAAATCCAAACGGGTAATGTCAAGAGCATGTACTCCGATAAATACATTACATAAGGACGATGTAAGATAAGTTTGACAAAATCTTTATCCGGTCTGTTTAAGTGAATACTGAGGAGTATCACCGATGTGATGCCCGCTGTCCACATTGGAGGTATCGCGGCGAGTTTATCCAATACGCCCATGGACAAAGGAAATAAAACCACCAATAGCAATATCACATAAATCACACCTATCTCTTCCAAAATACGTGCAAATTGCCTAAATCGTATGCTTAATATGGTAGATAGCATGATTGATAATTAATTGACTGTCAGCTTATTACCTCTACGGGTTCGTCTGGTAGATTTTTGAGATTGTACAAAAAACGCTCTTGGTTGAATGCCTCACCATATTTTCCGACTCTAAATACTTCGGTTATGACGCACTGACAAATCAGGGCTTTGGCATCTTCTTCAGACCAACCTTCGCTGAGAAGCCGGTCTAGTGTTTGTCTCGTTTCGGGTGGGTCATTGGCAGCGAGTTGGTTGTCCACCGTTTCCATAAAGGCAGCACGTATGATCGCTTTACTTTCTTCTTCCATGTTTGATTATTTTTAGCGAAAAAATCAAATTTACATCACATCTGCGAAATATCCAAATGAAATGCAGCACTATTTATTTCCATAAAAAACAAAAGAATTACGCACGGTTTCTTAACTTTAACGTGGATTTTCCATTGATAAAAAAACATTTCAAACATGTATCGCTTGAAATTTTACATATTATTTTTCTCAATTTGTCTTTCCTTCCAACTCGAAGGGCAGCTATTTAAATTACTCCCACCGGACGCTACCAATGTCCGATTTGAAAATACCATCACAGACGAAAAAGACCATAACATACTAATGTACAGCAACTACTATGGCGGTGCAGGTGTAGGTGTCGGCGATTTTAATAAAGATGGTTTGGTCGATTTATTTTTTGCAGGAAATTTGGTGAGCGATGAAATTTACTTTAATCTCGGCAACCTGACCTTTCAGCAAACCAACACCGAATCGGGCATTGAAGATAATGGTGGTTGGTCGTCGGGCGTGGTCGTGGCAGATGTGAATAATGACGGTTGGATAGATGTCTATGTGACGAGAGAATTGTATGATGAGCGTCCTGATTTGCGGAAAAATTTGTTGTATATCAATACCGGAAAAACCTTTGATTTGGACGGTGGAAAAACGGGTGTTCGCTTTGAGGAAAAGGCAGCGGATTATGGTTTGGACAATGCAGAACGCACCCGACACGCCGGATTTTTGGATTATGATAATGACGGTTGGTTGGATATTTTCTTGTTGAATCAGCCGCCGAATCCGGGTAATTATTCCGACTATTTCGGGGTGGATTTGATGCAGGAAAAATGGTCGCCGCACCTTTATCGCAATAATACAAATGGCTCATTTACAGATGTTTCCAAGCAAGCGGGTGTCTTGAATGCGGGTTATGCCAACAGTATGGTCGCAACGGATGTGAACAAGGATGGCTGGACGGATATTTACCTGTGCAATGACTACGAATCGCCTGACCGACTGTATCTTAATCAGGGCGACGGTACGTTTCGGGATGTGCTGCCGCAGCGAATGAATCACATCAGTTATTACGCGATGGGCGTGGATGCGGCGGATGTGAATAATGATGCTTGGCAAGATTTGATGACGCTGGATATGGTGGCGGAAGATAATTTTCGACTCAAAGCAAATATGAGTGGCATGAATCCAAAATCGTTTTGGAAGGTGGTCGAAAATGGCGGTCATTATCAATATATGTTCAATGCCGTACATCTGAATAATGCGGGGAAAAATTTTAGCGACATCGCGCAATTAACGGGCATGTCAAGTACCGATTGGAGTTGGTCGAATCTGGTGGCAGATTTCGACAATGATGGTTGGAAAGATGTGTTTGTGACGAATGGACTGCTAAGGGATATTCGTAATTCGGATGCAGCAAAAACTTTCCCAAAATACGTCCGAAATACGATTGATGAATTTATAAAAAATAATCCAAACGCAGGCGATGTCCATATTTTTGATATTTTGGATTTGGAGGAGGCACTTGATTTGCTGCCGAGTGTTCCTTTGAAAAATTACGTGTATAAAAATAACGGCGACCTCACTTTTGCGAAAAAAACAGATGAATGGGGTTTGTCCGAAAAAACCTTTTCCAACGGTGCCGCCTACGCCGACCTCGATAATGACGGCGATTTGGAATTAATCATCAACAACATCAATGCACCCGCCTACATTTACGAAAATCAATCTGCAAATAATAATTGGCTTCGATTAGAAATTATTGATAATCAAAATAATACGCCATTATTCGGCACTAAAATTACGATTAATTATGATGAAAGGAAATCACAGTTTTGGGAACTCACCAATGTACGCGGCATGTATTCGACGAGTGAAAATGTAGCGCATTTTGGTGTAGGGAAAACAAAAACGATTGATGAGATTATCATTGAAATTCCAAATGGAAAGCAAATTAGGAAGAAAAACATTAACACAAATCAATTATTGAAAATTGACATTTCACAAGAAAAAAATTATTCAAAAAAAGAAAAAACCACGTTAGAAAAAACATTATTTACACCAATAAAAAATTCTAATTTAACCCAAATTACACATCAGGAAAATATTTTTGATGATTACGAAAAACAAGTTTTGTTACCCCATAAAATGTCGCAATTTGGTCCTGCATTAGCAAAAGGTGATATTAATAATGATGGTTTGGAAGATGTGTTTGTGGGTGGTGCTTTTGGTTATGCGGGGCGGTTTTTTGTGCAGCAATCTGATGGGAATTTTCTGCCGCATACAGGCGCGAATGATTTGAAAAATGACGTGAATTACGAGGATGTCGATGCCCTTTTATTTGATGTGGAAAATGACGGCGATTTGGATTTGTACGTGGTGAGTGGTGGCAATGCGTTTCCACCGCAACATAAAATGTATCAGGATAGATTGTATATTAATGAAGGCGGCACATTCAAAAAAGACGACACAAAATTGCCCAAATTCCGCGAAAGCGGCGGCTGTGTACGTGCCTGTGATTTTGATGCGGATGGTGACTTGGATGTGGTGATTGGTGGACGGCATTTGCCTTGGTCGTACCCCTCTCCTACCCTTTCACGATTGTTGGTGAATGACAATGGCACATTCAAAGATGCGACCAAAAAACTCGCGCCCGATTTGATATTTTTAGGCATGGTAACAGACATTGTTTGGACAGATTTTGACGGCGATGATGATATGGATTTTATCGCCGTAGGAGAGTGGATGCCGATTACTTTTTTTGAAAATCAAGACGGTGCATTTAAAAAAAATAACACCTTGATTTCCAATTCGACGGGTTGGTGGTACAGTATCGAAAAAGCGGATATTGACCGCGACGGCGATGACGACTATCTCATTGGTAATCTGGGACTTAACTATAAATACAAAGCCACGTCCGACGAGCCTTTTGAGGTGCATTACGATGATTTTGACGGCAATGGCACAAAGGATATTGTGTTGAGTTATTATAATTTTGGGGAACAATATCCGCTACGAGGCAGGTCGTGTTCGAGTGAGCAAGTGCCGATTTTGGCAGATAAATTTCCGACTTACGACATCTTTGCGGCGGCGGATATGGATGCGGTTTATGGCGAAGAAAATCTGGAAAATGCTTTGCACTACTCGGCGCAAACCTTTGCGAGTATGTATGTCGAAAATCGCGGAAATGGCACATTTAAAATGACACCTTTACCCAATGAAGCACAAATTTCGAGTATCAACGATTTCGTCATTCAAGACTTCGACGGCGATATGCACGATGATATTCTCCTCGCCGGAAATCTCTTTACTTCCGAAATAGAAACGCCCCGAAATGATGCCGGAAATGGATTACTATTAAAAGGTGACGGCACAGGAAATTGGCTGCCCGTTTCACCTGCTAAAAGTGGAATTTACCTACCTTATGATGTCAAAAAAATCCAACCCGTGCAAACCACCAACGGAATATATTATTTATTTGGATGTAATAATGACTTTCTTAAATGCTTAATATTTAACGATTAATGATTAATCACTAACGATAACATATCTTCGCGCAGCGAAAATTAACCGTTAACCATTAACAATTAACCATTATATAAATGAATAACAAAAACACTTACCAAACCGCTTTTATGTTCCTCGTTTCGCTCTTTTTTATGTGGGCGTTTCTGACGGCTTTGAACGATATTTTAGTGCCTTTCGTCAAGGAATTATTTGATTTTGGTTATACGGAAGCTGCGCTGGTGCAATTCTGTTTTTTTGGAGCTTTCTTTCTCATGGGCTATCCTGCGTCCTTGTTGTTGGATAGATTTGGCTACAAAAAAGGGATTGTGATTGGCTTGGCGGTGATGAGTTTGGGGGCGTTTTTGTTTTATCCGGCATCGGTGGTGGTGTATTATCCTTTGTTTTTGGGTGCGCTGTTTGTCTTGGCTACAGGCGTGACCATTTTGCAAGTAGCGGCGAATCCTTACGTGGCGGTTTTGGGCGCACCGGAGACCGCAGCGAGCCGACTCAATCTGGCGCAAGGAGTTAATTCTTTTGCGAAAGTTATCGCGCCGATTTTTGGTTCTGCCTTGATTTTGGGCGGAATGGAAGGTTTGCCCAAAGCACAGCAAGCCGAAGCAGTACAAATGCCTTACGTTGGTTTGGCGATTGCGTTGTTGGCTTTGGGGGCTGTATTTGCTTTTATCAAATTGCCTAATATTCAAGACCTCGATTCGATAAAAGAAAGTAATGAAGTAAATGTTGCGGGTCGAAATTCGATTTTTGATTTTCCATATTTGTTGCTCGGTGCGTTGGCGATTTTTATGTATGTGGGCGCAGAGGTGACGATTGCGAGTTTTATGGTGAGCTTTCTCGGTGAAGGGCATATCGCAGGCTTGGAACCCGATGCGGCGGGTAGGTATTTGTCCTTTTATTGGGGCGGCTTGATGGTTGGGCGATTTTTGGGCGCAGCCATTCTCCAAAAAATGAAATCACAAACGCTTCTGGCAATTATGGCAGTAGCGGCGATTCTGTTTTTACTGACGGGCGTTACGATGTCCGGCTGGGTGGCAGGTTGGGCGATAATTCTGATTGGTTTTTGTAATTCTATTATGTGGAGCAATATTTTTACCCTCGCCATTGATGGCTTGGGCAAATTTACGAGTAAAGGTTCGGGCTTGTTGGTCATGGCTATCGTGGGTGGGGCAATTATCCCGTTGATACATGGATTTTTGGCAGATAGAATTGGTTTGCAATCGAGTTATGCGATTGCGATTGTTTGTTATTTGTATGTTTTATTTTATGCTGTGCGTGGGTATCGGATTGGGAAGACGGAAGTGGCTTAGAGTCAAGAACATCGCCACTATTTTATTAGTACGATATTGCGTTCCGTTAATATCATTAGAGTGTGACACACATATCATTATTAATATACTTGTTTGACCTTGATAATCAAATATTTAGGTTAATTTTAATAAATAAAAATAAATTATCGTAAATTGAATATTATTTTATAATTTATATAAATATTTAAAGGTCGCACTAAAATATAGCCGTTTTTAAATTAATTAAAATTATTTTATAATTTATTTATCATTAAAAATTAATTAATTATAAATATTTTTTTTATTATAAAGTAATTTAAAAATACCCTTATTTCAGTAGAACCTTTAAAATTACAAATAAAAAATATTTTTAATTTTAATTAAAAAAATAATGATAATCAAACCATTTAAGGTTTATTAATAAAATAAAACATATTATTAATTATTTTTTGTAAAAAAAAGTCCCAGTAGTTATCGGGATTACCTAATTTTCCAATTCCCCAATTTCCTTTGTCCAAAGTCTAAAACTTAAACTTATCTACCGTTTCACTTTCGGCAATCTGCGTCTGTCTTCCAATTGATATTTTTCCAATTCTATGGCGAAGGAGACCGAAAAAACACTGGCAGCCCCGGGTGCGCGAATGTTAAATTCTTCTTGAAAAATATAGGCGAGTGTGATGCTGCTACGTTTGTTGAGCGAGCCTGAGAGTGCTATGGAAAGGCGATACCTATCAAATTCATTGCCTTCATTGGAAAGATGATAAAACAATTCTCCGCCCACTGACAGGTCTAATTTAAGGGCTTTAATGTCTTTTTTCAGTGACAATTTTGGTCGAAAATATCGTTCTGCCAAATCACCGACACTATAATCTTCTTGGTATCGGAACCGAAAAACAGGTTCAAAAATTGAAATTCGTCGAAAAGGTTTTATGCCCAAATCGACGAACAAGCGTTGTCCGGTTTTCGTTTGGCGTAGCGTATAACGATACCCGCCGGATACACGAATGTACCTGACGGGTGTATATTTTACACCAACTTGAATAAAAGTTGATTTGAACTGAGAGAGATTATTATTGAGTCGAATTTGCTCCTCTATGGAAAACGAGAGGTCATTGCCCCAAGATTTTTCAAATTCAACGCCTTTCCATAATTCAGTATCATATTGAGCATATAACATTGAGTGGCTACAACATATCCCCAGCAGTACAATCCAACAGATTGTCAATGCTTGTCGTATCATGCTACTGCCGGTTCGCTGAATTTGGCTTTGTCCATTTCGTCAAGGTCTATTTCTGCACCAAGACCCGAATACTCATTGGCATCAAAATAAGCGCGTAGTATAGCACTATCTGTCAAATAATTGACGGATGATACTTCTATCTTCTTGATATTCAAGCCCATTCGGTCTTCCAAATCTGCCTTTAACTCCTCGTAATGTTGTGGTTGTACGAGTTTGACTTTTTCATAATGCACCTTTCGGGAAACCAGATTTTCGGAGAAAAAATGTCGCTCCATCACAAACAAAGCTCCCACGATACTCGCATTAATAAAAATCAATTCCAGAATGCCCATTTGAGCAACACTAATGGCATTCATCACCGCAACGGATACCACTGCGAAAAGATAAGTCATATCTTTAATGCTAATCGTTTGTGTACGATAGCGCATGATAGAAAACAGTGCGAACAAACCAAAGCCAAAACCAATCCCAAGATTGGTGACACTCACCATCAAATAACAGATGAAAAATATCAGAATATTAAAGATAAAGTATGTAAATGCATACTCTTTTTTGTCATTCGTTTTGCTGTATATCTGACTGACTATCAGAAAGACAACAGAAACGTTGATGAAAAATTTTACCAATAACGTAGGTAAATTCCCGACCTCAAACCAGTTGATAGTCGGAGTCGATTGAAGCAATATCTCTGTAAACATCATTTCCCGTGATTTTTGCTAACTGTAAAAGTTTCTTTTTGAATTTATTGCGTTTGATAGAATCAAGACAAGTCATGACTCCCAAACAATATTTACTTAATCTAATTGGATACACTTTATTAGCGTGTAAGGCTTGCACAGCCGGAGATTTGCGATTAAATCGCTCTTGCTTGACCTCAATGATCGCCATGTCAGGGTGTTCTACCACCTCTCTCAAATAGTAATTTTGAAAACTCAAATTTACATCTATGGTCACACGCTCGGTCAGGTCTTTATTCGCCAAAGTAATACGGCGATAAAATATCAGTACAGAAGGTTCCAGCCTTGAAATATCGAGTGGTGTTTGTTCCTCCAAAAACTCCACCGACTTCGGTTGCAAATTATATTCTATATCATCCGTTTTGATGCGGGTTTTAATCGTTCTTTTCTTATTGGATTTCAATTTGACCTCCAAAAAAGACATATTTGACTCAATATATTTTCTGAAGCGCACCTTATAACGATTCGAATGACCATTGTGGTGCTTCATATATAAATCCAACGTCGCATAATCGTAATACAATGATTCATAAGAACTTATCCGCCTTCCATCAATTTCCAAGACAAAATATTCGCCATTCAAGGCATCCAAAACATTCGGAAGATTCTCCGTTTTAATGACCATTTTGGTATCCTGTCTATTCATCAATTTCACACTATCCAATTGCTTGAGTGTGATAGGTTGAAAGTCTATCAACGATTCTTGAATTTTCTGATTTTGTAGTTGCAGATTCAGCATAACTCGTAAACATTTTGATGCAGAAACAATAGAAAATTAATTCTTTCTTGGTTCTTGGTTAAAAATTTTCATAAAAGCAACTGTTTTTGTATTCGGACTCTTTTTACTAAAAAACAACATCCATATATAGTGAAATATATTCATTTGAATGTTCATTAGTAAAACAATACACAATGGCACTGATGAAATTTTATGAGTGTATTAAAGCGAGTGAATCAGGTAGTTTCTTGATAGTAGAAATAGTACAGTGTTTTTAAAGGTTTCTAATATCAAAGAAGCTATTTATTCATAGATAGTTGCATCCTTCACTATTTTAATTATCTCAATTTATTGCCACTTCTTACATTGACCGTAATATTCGTATGATGTATCTATAAAAAATACTATAAAACATAAGAAATGTGACGTTGTTCTTTTGTAGAAAAGCTGTTTCAAAATATCTCCTAAAACAATATTATTCAATATATTTAAAATACATCACTATATGAATATGATATTTCTCAAACAGCACAAGGAAATCAAATTAACAAGGAATAATGTATTAGGATGGATTTATCGGATTGAAAATTATCTAATGATAAAATCCTTTTTGTAAGGCAAAGATAATAAATTATTTCAATCACTTAACAAGTAATTAAAATTAACTTAACATTAACTTAACATTAAAATATGATTAATAAAACAATTCTCCTTTTTTATACTTGCTTAATGTTTCCGTGTTTATGACGTAGGGGTTAATACAAAAGTACATGTAATTTAGTTAAATTACTATCAAATTTTTTCTTGTAAATTATAATAATTTATAATTTTAAAAAATTGTTTTTTATTGATTATAAGCGTTTTAATGAAAAAAAATTAATGATATGATGTCAAAAAATCAATACATCTTTCAACAAGAATTTTGCTATGCTTCGGCAGATTATTTTCCTTGTATGGGTGTTTTCCGCCAAAAACATGATTAGCACCATCAATAATTTGTACTATTGCATCTTGTTTACATTCACTTAATCTGTGGGCGGCATGTACAGGTACAGCCGGATCTTCGCTACCATGTATGATGAGCAAAGGCTTATTCAATTGTTGTAAAGCAAATTCGGTATTAAGCCAATCTTTATTGGCATTAAAGTTTTCATACAATTGAAAATAAAGCGGCATTTGTTGTTGAGTGCGTCCATTTAAGATATGTGTGACTCCGGTTTTTCGCCACATTTCGATATAGTCCTCATCCTGCCAGGCATAACCCAAGTCATGCACAGATGCCCATGTAATGACACTCGTAATACGCTCGTCGCGCAAGCCTTTCAATATAGCAATAGGTCCGCCCCGGCTATGCCCAATGAGTGTTACCGCTCCTAATTCCAAGTCTGTTTGTGGAATATCTTTTTGTTTAAACAACCAATCCACTACCACGCCCACATCCACGATTTCCTTCATGTAATTATTTTGCCCGAATGCCTCCAAATCCGCAAAATCCAAGGGCTGTTCAATCGTCACACCATTATGCGAAAAATTGAACTTCACAAAAACAAAACCTGCCTCCGCAAAGGCTTCTCCTAGCCTCCCCCAATGTCCCCAATCTTTAAAACCCTTAAAACCATGTGCAAAAATAATAACGGGTTTCGCCTGCCGATTTTCCGTATAAGTGACATCCAATGCAAAAGGACGATTTGCTGCACCATGTAAGATAATATTATTTATTTTTTTCATAATTTTGAAAATTAATTTATGCTATATAAATGGTGCGAAATATAGACATTTTTCGGATATTCGGATATGGTTTTTTATTTAAAAAATAGGCATGTTTAGAAATATGGTTGACACTTTCTTGAGCGAGGTACATTGCAACAGTACTGAAGGACTATGGACCGGCGTGAGAAATTTCCTATACCCATTTAGAGGTGTTCATAAACGATATTTGGCACAATATGCCGCAGTTTTTGAGAATAGTTTTAATTTCAAACAACATTTCGTTGATGTCATCAGAGCTATGCTTATACCAGATTATTACTTGGAAGACTACGCTTCACCTTAAAGTACAGATGAACGATTTCTTTTGTAAGATCAAACAATGAAAGAACAACTATATTTCGGTACAACCATTTTTGTTTGAGCCGCTCACCATACTATATGCAAATTTGCTTTGTTTCGCTGCACTTAAAAAAAATAATTTCAAAAAAAGTAAAAAGTAAAAGTTTTTTTCATTTCCTAACATCTACTTAAATAGCTGTTTTTCAATTAATTAAAGCATTTCATATTATATAAATTATTATTTTATCGGTAAGCTGAATATGGACCAAATTTTAGACAGGTTTATCGAAGTAGTTGACACTTTTTCACGCAGAGAACGCAGAGTTCGCAGAGACTTGATAATGAACCCTCTGCGAACTCTGCGTGATTGCTCAATTTGAAGCGTCTATTACAACTCAAAAAAGTATCAACTACTTTTACGGCAAATCTAAACATGCCAAAAATGACGTGATTTATAAATAAAAAGCTATCTTGGTTTCGTTTATCAAAATTAAGTAAATAATAATTATTTCAACTATGAAAAACCTGATACTACTAACTATTTGCCTCTTAATCACTGTTAATATATCGGCACAAATTGATGTAAAAGTCAAAAAAGTACCCGCCAAAACCCTAGAAAAAACCATCGAATTGCGCCGCGATTTCCACCAATTTCCCGAACTCTCCAACCGCGAATTTGAAACCGGAAAAAAAGTTGCCAATCGCCTCCGCGAACTTGGTATCGAAGTCCAAACGGGCATCGCTAAGACCGGCGTGAAGGGCATTTTACGCGGTGGAAAACCCGGACCCGTAGTCGCCCTACGTGCGGATATGGATGCCTTGCCTGTAACAGAACGCGTCGATATACCTTTCGCCTCCAAAGTCAGAACCACCTACTTGGGCAAAGACGTAGGCGTAATGCACGCTTGTGGACACGATACACACACCGCTTCGCTCTTAGGTGCGGCAGAGGTGTTGGCAGGTATGCGCGATGAAATTGCAGGTACGATTGTCTTCATTTTCCAACCCGCAGAAGAGGGCGCACCTCCGGGCGAAACGGGCGGCGCACAAGACATGGTCAAAGAAGGTATTTTGAAAAATCCTGACGTGGAAGCGGCTTTTGGTTTGCATGTATCATCAAGTCTTGAAGTCGGTAAATTGGAATATCGCTTAGGTGGTTTTATGGCTGCCAGCGACCGCCTTGAAATCAAAGTAAAAGGCAAACAATCGCATGGTTCGCGCCCATGGACAGGAGTGGACCCGATAGTCGCATCAGCACAAATTATCATGGGTTTACAGACCATTGTAAGCCGCCAATCGGAGTTGACCAAAGAGGCGGTTGTCATTTCCATCGGCAAAATCGAAGCAGGTGTCCGCAACAATATCATCCCCGAAGAAGCCCTGATGATAGGCACCATTCGCACACTCGATACGGCGATGCAACGCATTGTGCATGAGAAGATTAGAACGACTGCCACCAAAATTGCAGAGAGCATGGGCGCAACCGCAGAGGTGACTATTGACATTGGCTACCCCGTCACTTACAACGATATTGAATTGACTCGTGCAATGGTGCATACGCTTTACGGTACGGTCGGCAAAGAGAATGTTCGCGTAGTGCCTGCAAGAACGGGCGCAGAGGATTTTTCATTTTATGCTCAAAAAGTACCCGCTACTTTCGTCTTTTATGGCGGCAGACCAAGCACAACTCCCAAAAGTGAAGCCCCCTCACACCATACGCCCGATTTTTATGTGGATGAAGGCTGCCTTGAGGTAGCCATTCGGACCTATTGCAATCTGGCATTGAATTATTTGGGCATGAAACGGTAAATCAATTTCCAAACAACAAATTCCAAATTAGTGTGAAATAGAACGGAGACTTTAGGAATTAAACAGATAGTACATATTTTTTTTATTAAAATTATAATAAATTTATTTTTAATTTAAATTAATTACTTGGACAAGTTCATCTAAATAATAGGCATGTTTAGAAATATGGTTGATACCTTCTTGAAATGTAGTGAACGTTCCAAATTGAGTAATCACGCAGAGTTTGCAGAGGGATACTACATTAAATCTCCGCGAACTCTGCGTTCTCTGCGTGAAAAAGTGTCAACTACTTTTACGGCAAATCTAAACATGCCAATAATTATCAAAATTGTACTCCGTCAAAATCTAAAAAAATGCACATAAGAAAAGCATTATCAGCCGATTATGACCAAGTGTGGGAGATTTTCTCAAAGGTCATACAGACGGCAGATACCTACGTTTTTGACCCCGATACGCCTAAAACGGCTTTGAAGAAATACTGGTTTGCCGACTATATGAGCACCTTTGTAGCAGAGGAAGACGGTACGATAAAAGGCACTTATATTATCAAACAAAACCAGATGGATTTGGGTAATCATATTGCCAATTGCAGCTACATGGTTCATCCTGATGCACAAGGAAAAGGTATTGGCAAAATAATGTGTGAACACTCTTTAGAATTTGCAAAAGAAAGCGGCTTCAAAGCCATTCAATTCAATATTGTAGTGAGTACCAATGAAGCCGCAGTAGGCTTGTGGAAAAAATATGGTTTTGAGATTATCGGTACAACACCCAATGGGTTCAGACACAAGGATTTGGGCTTTGTGGATACCTATATCATGTATAAAAAATTGTAAAGTATGGAACATCGTATAGGCACTATCCAACAAATACTCAGATTCCCCGTCAAGTCGATGGGCGGAGAATTTTTAAGCACCACTTATGTAGATGAAAATGGTCTTGAGGGTGACAGAACTTTCGCCTTAAAAGAACTTGAAACGGGCTTTATTGTCAGCGCAAAAAATCCTAAAAAGTGGAAGGCGATTATCGAATTAGAAGCATTTTTTGAAAATGAAAAATTAAAAATCAGACAAACAACAAGCAGACAAGTGTTTGATAATGAGAATGATATAACGAATTTAATAGAAAAATTAACCAAGAGAAAAGTATCATTAGTTGCCAATTCAAATACACAAGAAATCAGAGAAGCCGACAGAAGCCCCCTCGAACAAACAGGCAGTGACATCCGGCAAGAACCACTTGCTTCCGCAAGTAAAGCAGGTCATTTTTTTGATTTTGCGCCCATTCATTTAATGACGACTTCGAGTCTGAAAACGATAAGTCAGTTTTACCCAAAGGGCAAATTTGACCTCAAAAGATTTCGTCCGAATTTGCTCATTGATACAGGCGATAAAACAGGATTTGTAGAAAATGAATGGTTGGGAAAAACATTACACATCGGTAAGAATCTACAAATAAAAATCATCGAACCTTGCCCAAGATGTGTAGTGACCACCTTACAACAAGGCGAGTTGGAAAAGGACAATGAAATTCTAAAAACCATTGTCCGGCACAATCAAGTTGAAAGCTATACCCATTATCCCGGAACGTTATTTAAGGGGGTACTTGGGGTATATGGAATTATTGAACAATCGGGCGTAATCAATATTGGGGATGAGCTTGTGGTAGTTCGTTAATGTTTTCCTAAAAAATAATATAATATGTAAGTGAAGATGCTATCAAACAACCGAAGCATTTTAGCACATCATTTGTCTGACAACTACACCACTATTTTTCTTTCGTAGAAAAAAACATAACGCAGGTAGAAAAAACTTTCTAAAGTGTTGTCATAAAGTTATTTTAGAAAATCTACAACTAAAATAAATTTTTTAACGTTCTAAATTAGGTAACTTTGCAACAGACACGACCTCTCACATACAGCGCAAATATGAAAGACAAAAATGTAGCGGGCATACTGGCATTATTATTCGGCTGGTTGGGCATACATAGATTTTATCTCGGACAAGGCGGGCTTGGCATAGCATACTTGATGTTTTGCTGGTTGCCTATTGTATGGTTAATAGCCTTTGTGGATGCCATTTTATTTTTTGTAATGGATCCGGAAGTATTTGACATGAAGTACAATCGCGGATTTGTGGATAAGCGCGATTATCGCCGTAATGTAGCACAGGAACAACGCCAACGCAGACAACAAAGAACATCGACGGGAAGAAGGCAAAGAACGCGATACGAGGAGCAACCGCGTCGCTCGCGTGCGGCTTCACAAAAGCCTGACCCTTTCCTCAAAAGCGGTGTAGAAAAATATCAGGATTTTGATTTTAAAGGAGCCATCACTGATTTTAAAAAATCGCTTGGTGTGCGACCTAATAATCCCAAGACCCATTTTAATCTGGCTTGTGCTTACTCGATGACGGAACAGGTAGAAGAAGGTTTTTTTCATCTGGATAAAGCAGTCGCTTTGGGTTTTACAGAACTCGAACAAATCAAATCGACAGATGCGCTGGCATTCCTGCGGATTCAGCCGGAATACGATACCTTCAAGGCTAATGGTTTTCGATTGGTCGCTAAGAATGTAGCTCCTCCCGAACCTGAACGTGAAATGGATGATGTACTATTGGTTAAGCTCAAACGATTGGGCGAATTGCGAGATAGAGGCTTCATCAGTGAAGAAGAATTTGTGAAAGAAAAAACTAAATTGTTGAGGGATTAGTAATTAGTTCATGGTTGATGGTTGATGGTTCATAGTGAATTGTATTATTTAGAATTTATAATTATGATAATGTGAACTATTTAAACTATAAAATGGTTATGCTCATATAATGATTTCGCGTAGCGAAATGTCAAACTAATTACATTGTTAAAAAAGTTTCTTTACAAATTAAAATTAATGTAAAATATCAAATTTAAAATGTAAAAGTTGTAGGACGCAATACAAATACATTTTTTCGTATTTAATTGATTTTTTAAATTATTATAAAATAAAAAAACAAGAATATTTTATATGCGTACTATCGACACTTTTACATT
>CALIZI010000367.1 GCA_938028705.1 uncultured Saprospiraceae bacterium
GCCGCTCCTACGGAGCTTAGGAGGTTTTGGGGATTATTTTACTACAAACAGGGTCGGTACTAACGTACCTTTATCGCAAAAAGTTGATTTGCAAGTCTCAACTCATTTTAATCGCACAGGTCGGCTAAAGTCGTCAGTACACTATCATTTCAACGTAAAATTAAAAATTTGTCCTGCACCCAAAAACGAATCGCACTCAGTAAATAATTAAATTATTTATAAATATTTTGTAAATACAAAAATAATTAATTAAAATTTTATTTTCAAAAAAGCATTACTATCAATACACTACCGTTTTTTGATTATTAATAAAATTAAACTATAATTTGTATTTAATTAAAAATAAATTATTTACAAAAATAAAAATAAATAAACTATTCACATTCAATTTGTAATTTTTAATTTGGCGAACACATTGTTACATAAACTATAAAACAAAATACAAAATTTAATTCATAATAATTTATTATTTTTTATTAAAATTAATCTAAATCGTTGATTATCAAAGTCAAACAAGTCTAATATTAAAAATAAACATATAAAAAATAACATCAACTAAATGGTGGCAGAAAACAATTCGTTGCTTATATCACTTCCTTACCAAACTCACCATGTCACGAAAAATACTTTAAATACCCTGTCATTAAACACCAAAACGAACTTAAAACCAATATTTCGCGTCATAATAAAATAATTATCATCAAAATGACAAAAGATTTTGAAAATTAAAGTTTATTCAGTTAATTTTGTGGAGAACAAGTGTAGGCTACTTTAGCTACTCGAATAAAATCACTGTTCCAAACACAAGGTTGCTCGTCTCTCTTCTAAATGGAGAGGTGCCAAACAAATTGTATAAATAAATTAGCTATGAAACGAATCATACTTATGTTGTTTTTCTGCTGCTTCATATTATTGGGGCAGGCACAGGATATCCCCAATGCGGAAGAAGGACTCAAAACAGATGAAGAAATTGCGAGATTAAAAGCGGAGGCTGAAAAAAGGGAGGTGGCAAGACTTGAAAAATTGGCAAAGAAACAAGCCAAAATGGATAAAAAGGCTCAGAAGAAAGCGAGAAAAGAAGCCGAAGCTGCTCAAAAAGCAGAGCAACAAAAAATCATCGAACAGGTAAAAAGAGAAAGTGAAGGACTTGACCCTTTCGAGGAGCCTGTTGAAGGTGATGGAGAAGAAGAAAACACCGAACCCGATATAGTTGGTGAGCGTGAGTTGGAGCAACTTTCTGCGGAGCAAATTGCCAGACAAAAAGAAGCCGAAGAAAGAGAACGTCTAAGAGTAGAGGCTGAATTGGAAAAGCAGCGCAAAAAAGAAATTGCAGAAAAAGCAAAAGAGCGTAAAAAAGCAGTCAAAGAAAGAAAGGCAGCTGAAAAATACAATTCAAAAAAAGATAGCGCAGATGAAATAGTTGATGAAAATAATGTACAGGAAATCGAACCCGTAGAAGTCACTGAACAAGAAGCAAAAGCAGCTATACTTGAAGCCGAAAGAAAAGCAGAAGAAGCCAAAATTGCTGCTGAAAAAGAAGCTGCCAATAAACTACAAATTGATAACGACGAACTTGAAGCAGAGCGTCAAGCAGAACTTGCCCGTCAACGTTATCAGGAAGAAGTACAAAAACGTCTTGCCGGAGAAACCGTCGAACAACCTACCCACACACCTACACCTGCCACAGTACCTGATATTCAAAATGAAGGCATCACCACTATAGGCGGCACTGACAATGACGACCTACTCGCACAGCTTGAAGAAATCGAAAATAGCTTACCCGAAATCAGCGTATTCGACGGCATTCCTTCCGAAGCCGTAGCACAAGCCGAAAGAGAAGCACTAAGATTCAGAAAAGTAGCCGAAAGCAAAATCGCCAAGGCAAGAAAAGCTGTGGAGAAAGCCATGAAAAAAAGCAGCGATGACAACATCCTGTCGGCACTCACAGCCCTCACCAATGCTCGTAAAAGTGTCTCGCGTGTAGAAGAAAAAGTAGCTATTCTGGCAGCCGCTCGCGATAGTGACCCTATCGTACAAGGCACGACCACTATACCTGTCATAAGCGAAGAAGATGCTGACGAGAGTATTGCTATAGAAGACTTGGATGCTATTGGTGAAGAAACAACAAAAACCGAAGAGCCGTCTATACCGACACCTGAGTCCGAAATGCTAGAAGAAGTCGTAGAGGCAGAACCTGTCATTGAAGAAGTCGTCGAAACAGTCAAAGAACCCACCAAAGCACAGTTACGCGCCCAACGTGCGGCAGAGCGCGAAGCCGCAAGACTTGCAAAACTTCAGGCGGAAGCAGAACAAAAAGAAAGAGAGCGTTTGGAGCAAATAGCAAAAGAAAAAGCAACACAGATAGATACACAAACCATTGTTGAAGAAACAACTATTCCAACTTCTGAGATAGATGAATTTATGGAAGAAGCGGAAGAAGTAGAAACAGATACGGAAGATACAAGCCGAACACCAACGGCAGAAGAAATTATTGCAGCGCAACAAGCCTTTTTAGAAAAATCAACTACTGACGAAGAAATTATTACAGAAACACGCAAACCCACCAAAGCAGAGTTACGCACCCAACGTGTAGCAGAGCGCGAAGCCGCAAAACTTGCAAAACTTCAAGCAGAAGCTGAACAAAAAGAAAGAGAGCGTTTGGAGCAAATAGCAAAAGAAAAAGCAACGCAAATAGATACAGGAACAATTGTTGAAGAAACTGTTATCCCAACACCCGAACCTAAAACCATGGAGAAGGTCGAAGAAACAGAAACAGTAGTTGAAGAAGTTGTCGAAACGGTCAAAGAACCCACCAAAGCGGAATTACGTGCCAAACGTGCTGCCGAGCGAGAAGCCGCCCGACTTGCCAAACTACAAGCGGAAGCGGAAAAGAGAGAACAAGAGCGTTTAGCAAGAATAGCCATAGAAGAAGCAGCAAATACCGACACACAAACCATAGTTGAAGAAACTGTTATCCCAACACCCGAACCTGAAACCATGGAGAAGGTCGAAGAAACAGAAACAGTGGTTGAAGAAATCGTAGAAACAGTCAAAGAACCCACCAAAGCAGAATTACGCGCCAAACGTGCTGCCGAGCGTTGGGCAAAACAACAAGCGGAGAAAAAAGAAAAAGAGCGTTCAGCTGAGTTAGCAACACAAGAAACGACCGATACAGAAACTATTATCCCAACACCCGAACCAGACATGGAGAAGGTCGAAGAAACAGAAACAGTAGTTGAAGAAGTTGTCGAAACGGTCAAAGAATCCACCAAAGCAGAGTTACGCACCCAACGCAAAGCGGAGCGAGAAGCTGCCCGACTTGCCAAACTACAAGCGGAAGCGGAAAAAAGAGAACAAGAGCGTTTAGCAAGAATAGCCATAGAAGAAGCAGCAAATACCGACACACAAACCATAGTCGAAGAAACTGTTATCCCAACGCCGGATGCAGAAGTCATGGAGGAAGTTCAAGAAACCGAAACGGTGGTTGAAGAAGTCGTCGAAACAGTCAAAGAACCCACCAAAGCAGAGTTACGCACCCAACGCAAAGCGGAGCGAGAAGCTGCCCGACTTGCCGAATTACAAGCGGAAGCGGAGAAAAAAGAACAGGAACGTTTAGCAAAATTAGCCATAGAAGAAGCTACAAAGACCGACATAGAAAATACAGCAACCGTCATCCCAACACCAGAGGCGGAAGTCATACAAGAAGTGGTCGAAGAAACGACAGCCTCCGCCACACAAACACGTAGCAACATCCTCTCTCCAAACCAACTTGCGAAAGTCAAGCAAAGAATAGAAAATGGTTCGGTAGAAACAAGCATTCCAACTCCAGAGCCGGAAATGTCAGAGGAAGTCATCGAAATGGAAACCATACCTACAGAGGAAGTTGTTGAAGAAACCCGTCAACTCACCAAAGCGGAGTTACGCGCCCAGCGTCGTGCAGAACGCGAAGCCGCCCGACTTGCCGAACTTGAAGCGGAAGCTAAAAAAATAGAAGAAGAACGTCGTGCCTTGTTAGCTGCCGAACAAGCGAAGAAAGTTGAGACGGAAATGAAAGAAGCAATACCCGCACCGGAGCCTGAAATGGTAGAAGAAACTACTATTCCAACACCCGAACCGGAAGTCATCGAAAAGGTAGAAGAAATGGAAACGGTGGTTGAAGAAGTCGTCGAAACGGTCAAAGAACCCACCAAAGCGGAGTTACGTGCCAAACGTGCTGCAGAACGTGAAGCCGCACGACTTGCCAAACTACAAGTGGAAGCCGAAAAGAGAGAACAAGAACGTTTAGCTAAAATAGCGATTGAAGAAGCGGCACAGACCGATACAGAAACAATCGTTGAAGAAACGGTCATTCCAACACCCGAACCGGAAGTCATGGAGCAGGTAGAAGAAACCGAAACAGTCGTTGAGGAAGTCGTCGAAACGGTCAAACAACCCACCAAAGCAGAGTTACGTGCCAAACGTGCTGCAGAACGCTGGTCGAAACAACAAGCGGAGAAAAAAGAAAAAGAGCGTTTAGCAAAATTGGCAGCCGAAGAAGCCACACCAACAGACACGAAGACCATAGTAGAAGAAACCATTGTGCCGACATCCGAACCGGAAGTCATGGAGAAAGTGGAAGAGATGGAAACAGTGATTGAGGAAGCCGTTGAAACGGTCAAAGAACCCACCAGAGCAGAGTTACGCGCCCAACGTGCAGCAGAACGAGAAGCTGCCCGACTTGCCCAATTACAAGCAGAAGCAGAAAAAAGAGAGCAGGAGCGTTTAGCCCGAATAGCAGTGGAAGAAGCGGCAAAGACCGATACAGAAACCATAGTAGAAGAAACCGTCATTCCAACACCCGAACCGGAAGTCATGGAGCAGGTAGAAGAAACCGAAACAGTCGTTGAGGAAGTCGTCGAAACGGTCAAACAACCCACCAAAGCAGAGTTACGTGCCCAACGAAAAGCCGAGCGCGAAGCCGAAAAACTGGCTAAACTGAAAGCCGAAGCCGAGCGTGTAGAGCAAGAACGACTTGCCCGATTGGAATTAGAAAAAGCCGCTGCAATAAGCACCGAAACAATGGAGGAAGTAATAGAAGAAACTACTCCGACAATGCGAACAACCGAACCAACACTTACGCCCGAAGAAATAGAAGCAGTAAGAGCCGAAGCCGAGCGTCGTTCAGAGGAATTGGCACGTCAACGCGAAGCCGAAGCCGCCACTGCCACCGCTGCTGCCAAAGCTGCCGAGCAAGAACGCAAAGACCTCGAAGCCAAACTTGCCGCCGAAAAATCTTACCGCGAAACCGTTGAGAAACAATTGAAAGACGCACAAGCAACTCCTGTCACGCCTATCGTCGAAACACCCGCAGCAGTGCCGCCCAGCAATGAGCAGACACAAACCATCAACGAACTCAAAGCCCAGCTTGAAGCAGAACGCGCTGCCAGACGTGCCGCAGAAGAACAACTTCGTAGCACCAAATCTGCCACCACCGTAACAGGACAAGCAGACATCTCCGAAGTTGAAGCCATCAAGCGTCAAAAAGCTGCCCTCGAAGCAGAACTTGCCAAAGAACGTGCCGCCAAACGCGCCGAAGGCAATACAGGCAATATCATAGAAAAACCAATACCAACTGACGACCAAGCACCTGTCTCAGATACATCGGAAGCACGCACTGCCGAGCAGATACTTGAAGACATCAAACGCGAAAAGGAGAAACTTAAAAATCGATACAAAAAACGTATCAAAAAAGGAGACAAAAAAGCCGACCGCGACAATCCGCAATACGAAGAAGATGGAGATTGGTAAGATGTTTTTTAAAATTCCAAATTCCAAAAAACAAGCACCAACTCACATTTGATTTGTTTTTTGGAATTTGGAATTTGTTTTTTGGAATTTGGAATTTGTTTTTTGGAATTTGGAATTTGGAATTTGTTTTTTGGAATTTGGAATTTGGAATTTGTTTTTTGGAATTTGGAATTTGTTTTTTGGAATTTATCTTCAAAGCCACCCTTCCTTCCTATACCAATCAATCGTTATCTCCAGCCCTTCTTTCAATGTCGTATTAGGCTGATAACCAATCTCCTGTATAGCTTTTTCCGAACTACACGACCACGAATTGTAAGTCATTTCCTTCACCTTTTCGAGGTGTAGCGTAGGCGGCTTTGAGCTAAATTGACCAAAAAATTGCGACACCCCTCCTGCAACATACAAAACCGGATGTGGCACCCGAACCCGCAGAGGTCGCACACCAAGTACATCGGCGACTGTCTCGTTCAGTTCCCTATGTGTATATTCTGCCGGTCGCGAACCCAAAAAATACACCTCTCCCGCAGCACGTTCCGAAGTCGCAGCAAGCAACATGCCCTCCACAAGGTCGCGCACATACACAAGGCTCAAATACTTCTCCCTGAAACCGATTAAAGCCATCAGCCCCATCTTTATTGTCTTAAACAACAACAGCACCTCCGTCTCTCGCGGACCATACACCACCGGCGGACGCACAATCACAATCGGCAACTTATCCATATATTTCCGAGTCACTTTCTCCTGTTCCAACTTACTTTTTCCATACGTACTCACAGGCGTTGAAGGCGTATCCTCCGTCACAGGCATACCCGCCACCGCAGGCGCACTTGCGGCAAGACTACTCGTCACCAGCACCTTTTTCAAACCTATAATACCTTCGGCAGCATCCAGCACATTACGTGTCATATCCACATTTCCGACGTAGTACATCTCCGGCTTTTTCACACTTACCGCTCCCGCAATATGAAAAATATACGCCGCCCCTTCAAACACTTTTCTAAGTTCCGCCACATCCGTTAAGCCACAATCGTAAAATTCTACAGGCAGTTCAGCTATCCAACGCAAATTACTCGTTTTACGAACAATACATTTCACCCGATAGCCTTTTTCCAGCAAAAGTTCCACCAAATGACTACCCACAAAACCATTCGCTCCCGTAACGACAGCTATCCCCGCATTTTTTATTTTTTCCGACATTTTATCTTATAAATATGGTTACATAAAAACAATATACAAGAACTAAAACATTAGACACTAAAGTAATGTCTCATAATTTTAGACTTTGGACAAAGGAAACTGGGGAATTGGGAAATTCGGTAATCCCAGTAACTATCGGGACTACCGAATTTCCCAATTTCCTAATTCCCATTCTGTCCAAAGTCCAACACAATTCGTCTGTATCAAATTTCCTATAACGAGCTATCTCACATAAGTTTGTCAAATTATGATAAACGTTATTTGTAAAAATTCGATTGACTGCAAAAAACTATGAACTATGAACTGACAACTATGAACTGATAGCCGTATAACGAAATTTGCCCTTCAAAATCTATCCATTCATTTAAATGCTAATGTGAAAATCTGTACGCTCATCTTATGCTCTAAGGTGAAAAAATATTATTAAAATACAAAAGTGTATAATAAATTAATTTTTACAATATTTATTAAAATTAAATTAATTTTTAATAAATGTTTTTTAAATTTATGATTATTTCAATGAAAATATTATTAATATTAAAATAATTATAATAAAAAATCAATTATAATCGCATTGAAATATAGGTATTTTTAATTAATTAAAATTATTTTATAATATTTTTTATTTTTAAAACGAATAATTTATAAATTTAATTTTAAATAATAAAAAAATATGTAATTATATTGAAGGCAATTATAAATTCGTTTTTTTTAAGCTCATCAAATACTTTTCACCATTTATGGATTTTCACTTTATCGTTGAATGCCCAACAAAAAAATCACGAATCACGAGTTACGAATCACAAATCACTAATCAACTAAAATGCAGAACATTGAATCCACCACAAGTGTAAAGGGTTTATTCAAAAAATGTTATGAATTTACCCGTGCCGATGAAGTCAAAGCAGCAGGAATTTACCCCTATTTTACACCGATAGAGGAGAGCGAAGGACCGGTGGTACAGATGCGGGGAAAGCCCGTCGTCATGGCAGGTTCTAATAATTATTTGGGCTTGACCACACACCCGGAGGTCAAGGAGGCGGCGATTCATGCTTTAGAAAAATACGGGTCGAGTTGTTCCGGGTCGCGCTACCTGACGGGTACAATAGATTTGCACGAAGAACTTGAGGTAGAATTAGCTGCCTTTATGGGCAAAGAAGCAGCTTTATTGTTCAGCACAGGCTACCAAACGGGGCAGGGTGTGATTGCACCTTTGGTGGGCAGAGGTGACTATATTATTTCGGACAAAGACAACCATGCGAGTATCGTTTCCGGCAATTTGCAGGCACGCGGGGCGATGAATGTACAGGTCTTGCGCTACAAGCACAATGACATAAACGACCTCGAACGCCGCTTACAAAAAATACCCGCCGATGCAGGCAAACTCATTGTGACCGATGGCGTATTCAGCACCTTTGGCGATATAGCTCCGGCAGACGAACTTTGTGCGATTGCCGAAAAATATGATGCACAAATCCTCTTGGATGATGCTCATGCTTTTGGTGTGATTGGTGAAGGCGGACGCGGTACTGCCAGTGAGTTTGGGCAAGTCGATAAGGTAGATTTGACCATGTGTACCTTTAGTAAAACACTGGCTTCCATTGGCGGTTTTGTAGTCGGTGGTGAGCGGGTGATTAATTATTTAAAGCACCATTCTCCCGCGTTGATTTTCAGTGCATCGCCCACACCGGCTTCGGTAGCTTCGGCACTCGCAGCCTTGCAGATACTCAAACGCGAACCCCACTTGGTGAACAAACTCGCCCGCAATGCAGAGCGTGTCCGCAAGGGATTGACCCAACTCGGCTTCCGCGTCACACCCGGACGTACTGCCATTGTTCCCGTCATTATCGGTGATGATACCCAAGCCTTTTACCTTTGGAAAGGACTCTTCGATGCAGGTATTTTTGTCAATGTATTTATCTCGCCTGCCGTACCGCCCGGTCATGCCATGATGCGTAACAGCTTTATGGCTTCCCACGAAGATGAACACCTTGATTATATCATTGATACTTATGCTAAGGTGGGGAGTGAGTTGGGAATTATTTAAAATAATATAAACAATATCGTGTAAACTAAATTTTCGTGAATTTCAAAATTATCCAATCGGGTTTCAACCCATTGATATTCAACCTTATGTAATGGGCTAAAGCCATATTGGAAATTTCAATTACTTAGTTTACACGGTAATAATCTTCTCTACCGCTATCATTCATAATTATCTGTATTAATCAAACATGGCTTTTCATAAAAAATAACTCCTCCAAAAGCAAAGGTCATTCCGCACCGCGATGCGGAATCTACTGTCGCAAGAGCGCAACTTTAGATAGAAGCTAGGGCTTAGTATCGTGCCAAGATATAATAGATTCCGCGTCAGAGCGCGGAATGATTTTGACTTTTGGCATTTCTGGGTGACTTTTATTTATTAAAATTATTATATAATATATTTTTATAAAAATAAGTAATTTATAAATTTTAATTTTATTAAAATAAAAAATCTCATTTCAATGAGACCTTGACCATTTGTTCAACGAATTACCTGATTAACCAATTAACGCCTTCCAAAATTTTCCCTCTAATCCATACAGATAAGCCAACAATTGATTACCTTTGGTAATGTCACACAAGAAGGCCGTATCTGATACGGAGTGTTCCGGTTTGTGTTAAATAAAAACAGATTTATTTCAAAAAAAAGAGCATTTTAACAATACATTTTTAACTTTGTCAAAAAATGTCAAACCATGTTGGATGCTAATATTTCCATAGGAAGTACACTCAAAAACATACGTGAAAACAAACAATTTTCCCTAAAACTGGTAGCCGGCCATACTGCGATTAATTTTACAACTTTAAGTAGAATAGAAAACGGCACCCGACTACCGACCAAAACACAAATCAAACAACTGTCATTATTTTATGAGTACAATGAAAAAGAGTTGCTAAAACATTTAATTAGTGATAAAATCCTTTATGAGATAAAAGATGAAGAATTAGGTTTGGAGGCATTGCAACTTGCAGAACAGAAAATAAAATACACACCAACACTATTTCCTGAATATGATATTGTAGAAGAATTAAAATTGGAAAGTCGTCGGTACATCGGTAATAAAGCCAAATTAGCGAATTGGATCGTAGATATTATCAGGAAAGAAACTGAAACAGGCGGAACTTTAATTGATATTTTTGCAGGAAGCGGAAGTATCAGCAAATATGCCTCAACATTTTATGAGAAAATCATTATCAATGATTTTTTATATGCCAATCAATCTATATATCATGCCTTTTTTGCTTCCCGAAAATGGGATAAGTCTAAGATTAGCAAATTAATACGCACTTATAATGAATTGTGTATTGAGGAATTGGAAGAAAATTATTTTTCCGAAAATTTTGGAGGCAAATTCTTTGAACATGGCATTGCAAAAAAAATAGGATATATTCGTGAGGATATTGAAAGTCGGAAAGAAAAACTAAATCAGAAGGAATATAATATATTGCTGGCAAGTTTGATTTATAGCATTGATAGGGTGGCTAATACCGTAGGGCATTTTGATGCATACATAAAAAAACCGATACCCAAAAAACCCTTCAAATTTCGTTTAATAAAGACATTTGACATTAAAAATATTGAAATATATAGAAAGGATGCCAACCAACTTGCAAAAAAAATAAAAGGTGATATTGCCTACATCGACCCACCGTACAACTCAAGGCAGTACAGTAGGTTTTATCATTTGTACGAAACTTTGATTAAATGGGATAAACCTAAACTATACGGAGTTGCCCTAAAACCCGAGACCGAAAATATGAGTAAATACTGTACAGTCAAAGCAAAAAATACTTTAGAAAACTTAGTTAAAAACCTAAATGTCAAATACTTGGCTGTATCATATAATAACACTTATCAATCAAAAAGTAAATCATCTGCCAATAAAATTCAATTAGAAGAAATTAAAGACATTCTTTGTCGGGTTGGAAAAACTAAGATTTTTGAACGACCACATAAATATTTTAATACAGGAAAAACAGATTTTAACGACCACAAAGAATTTTTATTTTTAACAAAAAAATATGAGTAAAAACGGGAAAGTATATCGTTCACCTCTTTTCTATGTGGGAGATAAATATAAACTATATCCTGAGATAAGTAAATATTTTCCGACATCTATCAATAGATTTATTGAACCGTTTACGGGAGGTGGTTCTGTTTTTCTGAATGTCAGGGCAAAAGAATATTTACTCAATGATATAGATGAAAATGTAATAAAAATCCATAAGTATTTGACACGACAAGCTCAAAACCCTGCCCTGTTTTACGATAGGGTATTTCAAGAAATTACAAAATACAATCTTTCTCATTCATATATAAAGGATGTAGTGCCACAAACATTAAAAAATGAGTGGCAAAAAACTTATTATGCCAAATTTAATAAAATCGGTTTCAATGAGCTAAAGCAAAATTTTAATAAAAGTCAACAAAAAGATATACTTGAATTATACTTACTTCTTATCTATGGATTCAACCGAATGCTTAGATTCAATGCTAAAGGCGAGTATAATCTACCCGTAGGCAATGTAGATTTCAATAAGAACGTTGCTGTTGCTTTGAATGATTATTTTTTACTCACCAAAAGAAAACGTATAACATTTTCTAATCTTGATTTTGCTGATTTTTTAGACAATATAAAATTTAATGATGATGATTTTCTCTATTTAGACCCGCCTTATTTGATTACATTCAGTGAATACAACAAACTTTGGAATACCAAAACAGAGCAAAGACTGATTGATTATTTAGATGTCTTAAATGATAAAGGACTAAACTTTGCTATTTCTAATGTGACGCATTATAAAGATAAAATTAATGAGTTATTTTTAAAATGGAGCGAACAATATTTTATTAAAAACATAAAAAGTAATTACATTAGCTATCATGATAATACGATTAAGTCGTTTAGTGAGGTACTTGTTACAAATTATAATCCCGCTACATATTCTTCTGAACTTCAATTTGAAAATAACACAAAAATCACTCGTTAAAATATGGCAAAACGCAAATCAGCATATAAACCTTTACTTTACACAACTACCGTCAGAAACCCTAAACGGGTAAAAGCATTATTGAATATTTTATCAAAATTCAATGGAGAAGTACTAACCACAGCGTTAACTTGGAGTATCGTTGGCGAGTTGATTCAACATGGATTGTACCGTCCTATGAAGGTTGTAGATGCTGTAAAGGTCAAATGGTCATCCACAAAAAGAGGAGAATTTGCCGAGACTGTTTTAAGACAAGATGAAGTCGAACAACTTTTAACAAATAATCCCCAACAACATAAGCAGGCAGGTTTTGAACGAGGCTGGCCATCAAGATTTGCAACCATATTTAATTTTACTAAAGAACTTGGCTTTGTTTATTTTGAGATAAATGAAAAAATTGAATTTTCTGAAATTGGTTTAAAACTTGCCAATTCAATACATGTTGATATACAAGCCGAGAATATTATTATTAGTGAACCACACCCTGAATTTGAGCAACAGGCATTTCTACACGCAATGGCAAAATCTCAACGTAATAACCCATTTATACGTGTTCTCAATGAGAATGTACCGCTTATTTTATTGCTCCAAGTCATCAAGAAATTAAATCTTGACTCATCTTTTAATAATGCTGGAATTTCAAAGCTAGAACTTCCTTTGTTACTCTATTGGAAAGATAATGACGCAACAGCATTATATCAAAGAATTAAGCAATTAAGGACAAATTTTGGATACAATCCTAGCTGGGAGGTTATTATTGATATTTGTACTAATGAGATTATGGAAGGCAGTGATATTGTACGAGAGGAGAACTCCATAATGGTTGATTATCCAGATGAATTTATTAGGAAAATGAGAACAACAGGAGTCATTTCCTTACGTGGTGGTGGACGTTTTATAGATATTAATCAAAACGAAATTGAAAAAGTAAATTACCTACTCAAAGCCTACTCAACCTACCCCAAGCATGATACTGAAAAGGCATACTTTGAGTATATGGCTACCACAGACGAAAAACTGATTTCAATTGATAGTAAACCTGTTGACGTATATGAGAATGATAAACTTTTGCTGAAATGGATAGAGTATTATACTTGGGAAAAGATTAAAAAAGAACTGAATACTTTAGCAAAAAAAGGAAAATCCAAAGATGATATTTTAAAGTATTTATCTCATCCTATAAGATTAGAATTTCTGATCTCATTAGCTATTAAATCACAGTTCAAAGATTTAAAAATTATCCCAAATTACCCCTGCGATGATGAAGGAATACCTACATCTACTGCAGGTGGTCAGGGAAATCAAGGAGATATAGAATGTTTTGAAAATGAAAACGGAGTTTTGGTTGAAGTAACGATGTCTGGTGGCAGAACACAAACGATGATGGAGGTCTGGCCTATTACAAGACATTTAGAACATTTCTCCAAAAAGATAGAAGGCGAGTCTATGTGTCATTTTGTAGCACCGAATATTTACATTGATAGCAAACGACAAATTGAGTATGTAAAAAACACTGAAAAGCTACAAATACAGGCACGTACTATTAATGAATTTATCAACTACTTGGAGACAAGTACACAATTATTTGAATAAAAATATGAAAATCGCCATAGGATGCGACCACGCAGGATTTCCTTACAAAAAGGCAATTCTTGATGTATTGAAGAGCAAGAACATTGCTGTACTCGACCATGGAACCAACTCGCCGGATTCGGTAGATTATCCCGACTTTGTGCATCCCGTAGCAAATGACGTAGAATCGGGTGCAGCGCAATTGGGCATAGTCATCTGCGGCAGCGGAAACGGTGTAGCCATGACAGCCAACAAACACGCAGGCATACGTGCAGCCTTGTGTTGGGAGACTGAACTTGCCGCACTTGCCCGTCAGCATAACAATGCAAATGTCATTGCCATTCCTGCCCGTTTTGTATCCCAAGAAAAAGCCGCAGCTATGGTCGATGCCTTTTTAAGTACGGAATTTGAAGGCGGACGACATGCACGACGAGTCGGAAAAATTGCTATGGACGAAAAATAGTACAGGCTGCTTTAGCTGCCCTTTCCTTTATATATAATTTTTGAAGTTGAAGTTGCGATTGAAGTTGATAAAAATTTAATGACCAAACCTATTTAAGCCATGAAAAGTCTAACCATTGCCTTATTATTTATCTCCGGTATTGCCTTTGCACAATCCGACACCTTGGTTACCCAAACCATTAGCTACGATACTTTGATTACTATTCAAGTCGTCAAAAAAACTACGATTGAAAAAAACGTCAACGGTACGCGAATGTTGGACACACCTAAAGAAGAAACAGTAGCTTCCGAAGTCTTGGTTTTTAAAGATAAAAACGCTGCACGTATCACGAAAAAAAGCAGTCAGTCTTCATCGGTTGCTACGACAGCAAGACCTACACAAGCAAGAAAAAAAATAGACCGTTCCCGTCCACCGATGGTTGAAAAATCAAAAAATAATATGGGGCTTGGTGTATCCGTTGTACCTTCTAATGAGGTCGAATCCAGCGAAAAAGTCATTACGCCTAGGGCTTCCAAAATGGGCTATTATGCCTTTCCTGTCATTGATGAAGCCAGTCGATTTGCCAATACCATTACTGCCGATGACCTCAAAAAACACCTCAACGTATTGGCTTCCGACGAGTACGAAGGACGCGAAACCGGACAGCCCGGAATACAAAAAGCCGCACAGTACATTGCCAATCATTTCCAACAACTTGGCTTGCCCGACGTAGGCGAAGAAAAGACCTATTTTCAAAAATATCCACTTAGCGGACAAGGTTGGGAAAAAGACGGCATCAACATCAGCGTTGACGGTAAGGCGTACAAATATTTAGAAGATTTTTACAGCTTTCCCTCTTCCAACAAAAGCCGCGAAAAGTTTGAAAGCAATGAAGTGATTTTTCTGGGTTATGGCATCGACGACCCCAAATACAGCGATTATAAAAAAGCCAATGTCAAGGGCAAAGTCGCGCTCATTTATCCCGACGAACCCTTTAAAAAAGACGGTACTTCCTATATTTCGGGAGAAGAATATCCTTCGGAATGGACGACCAAATGGCAGAAAAAAATTGAAGCTGCTCGCCGACATGGTGTAAGGACTTTACTGATTATCGAACCTAATGTCCGTCTGCAAACTGCGCGTTTTGCTTATATGCTTACCGAACCCAATTTGATGCTGGGCGATACCGACCCTGCCGATAGCTTCTCAAATAGTTGCTACATTTCGCCGGATATTGCCAAGGCGATTATGGGCAAAAAATTTGATAAAGTCACCAATGCCCGCGACAAAATACGCGATACCGGACAGCCGCAGTCTGTCAAATTAAAAACAAATATTGCCATTGAGCAAAAAGAAAAACAAAGCGACATCATCGCCGAAAATGTACTGGGTTTTATACAAGGCTCCGACCCCGAAGTAAATGACGAACTTATTGTCATCACCGCACATTACGACCACTTAGGTAAACGCGAAAATGATATTTTTAATGGCGCAGACGACAATGGTTCCGGCACATCTGCCGTACTCGAAATCGCAGAGGCATTTGCCACTGCTCAAAAGGCAGGCGAACAACCGCGCCGCAGCATTCTTGTGATGACCGTTTCGGGCGAAGAAAAAGGTTTGTTAGGTTCTGAATATTATGCCAACAACCCCGTTTTTCCATTGGAAAAAACAGTGGCAAACCTCAATGTAGATATGATTGGCAGAGTGGATGAAAATCACTTGAATCCAAACTACGTTTATGTCATCGGTGCAGATCGCATCAGCAAAGAACTCGACAAAATCAATAAAGACATGAACGAAAAATACACCAAAATGGAACTCGATTATACCTTTAATGCAGAGGATGACCCCAACCGTTTTTATTATCGTTCAGACCATTACAATTTTGCGGAAAAAGGCATTCCGGCAGCCTTCTTTTTCAGTGGTGTACACGAAGATTATCATCAAACCACCGACACTGCCGAAAAACTGGATTATAAAAAAATGGAACGCATCGCACGACTTGTTTTCCTCACCGCTTGGGAACTCGCAGAACGGGAAGAACGCATTAAGAAATCTGAATAAATGTAAAATTTAAAATGTAAAATAATAAATGTAAAAGTGTCGATAGGACATGAAGTTATTTTTTTGTTTTTTTTATTATAAAAATATTTTATAATATTTTTTGTATTAAAAATTATTTATTTATAAAATAAAAAATATATAAATATAAATTTTAATAAAAACGTAAAACGGTTTTGTAAATCGTCATTCACAGTAGAATGCTGCTTCTATGCGTAATGATTTATAAAATCGTTTTACGTTTATTATTTTACATTGTACATTTCCAAAATCCACATCCTATCTCGTCCTATTGCCCCCCTTTTACATTTTACATTTATTATTTTACATTTTACATTTCCAAAATCCACATCCCACTTCGTCCTATCGCCCCCCTTTTACATTTTACATTTATTATTTTACATTTTACATTTCCAAAATCCACATCCC
>CALIZI010000368.1 GCA_938028705.1 uncultured Saprospiraceae bacterium
ACGCTGTCCAATAATGGAGGGGAAACTGGTAATTCGCGTGCTAAAAACATCGAAATCTCATTTAACGTATATAATAACACAAATATACAAAAGATTATTCGGATATTTCAATGAACTTACTTTTTTAGGGAAGACTCAATGTTTCAAAAAAAGAGGTCATTATATGGTGGTCTTGGTGTCTTATCGTATTTTTGCAAGCCAAAAGCGCACGACAACACCACGACACTACAATACCACAACACAAACATGATAACATATTACCGTAAAGAAGGCAGAGAACTCCAAACACTGGAAGCGCATGCGCCTTCCTGTTGGATACATATTGCCCCGCCGTTTACGCATGAAGAGTTGGAACGTATCTCACGACAGCTTGACATCCCGCTTGACTTCCTGACCGATTCGCTCGACATTGACGAACGGTCGCGCTATGAGCGTGAGGACGGTGTGCGATTGATTGTACTCAATACGCCTTCTCCCAACAAAACCAATGCCATCAATGCTGCCACTTATATCACCGTACCCATTGGTATCATTCTCGCAAGCGATTATATCCTGACGATTACTGCCTTCGAAAACCCTGTATTACAGCGTTTTTTAGATAATAAAATAAAAAATTTCGACCCTGCACAGCGTTACGACTTTGTCCTCAAACTCCTCGAACAAAACGTATATTACTTCCTCACTTGTCTCAAAGACCTGAATAACAGACGCAATCAGATAGAGAAAGAGTTGTATGAAGCCAGCGGTAATACCCAACTCAAACAACTTCTCAGCATGGAAAAAAGTCTGGTCTATTTCGTCACTTCGCTCAGTGCCAACGACCTCCTGATGATGAAAATGAAGCGCACCGATTTTCTTGGTATCCGCGACGACGAAGACCTCGTCGATTTATTAGACGACATTGTGATAGATAACGGTCAGGCAAATGAAATGGCAAATGTCTATGCCTCCATACTTAGTGGTACGATGAATGCTTTTGCTTCTATTATTTCCAATAACCTCAATCTTGTCATCCAACGCCTTACGCTCATCACTATCATCCTCATGGTGCCGACCCTCGTTGCGAGTTTTTTCGGTATGAATATACCGAATGGCTTGGAAAATAAATCTATCGCTTTTCCAGTTATATTAATATTATCCATTATCCTTTCTGTACTCGTGGCTTGGATTTTCCGTCGTCGCAGGTTATTTTAGGTTGAAAAAAATGAGTGAATTTTGAATGAATGAATGAGTGAATGTGTCGATAATATTTACTCAACGGATTTTTTTTAATAGGATTGCAAAAACAACTTGGTATATGATTTGATTTATACTTATTTTTGTAAAAATTTAGTTTGATCAGTTGAGCAATATTTATAAAAATATATTTAATATGTTATTGACTGATGAACTAATAAACTGTTCAACTAATCAACCAAATCATGATAAGAAAATTAATTTCACTCGTCATCTTCGCAGTTATCGGCTTAATGGGCTACAATATGTTTTTCGGTACCGATGAAGATAAAGCCCGCGGACAAGCCGTTGCCAAAGAAACGAAAGAATTGGTCGGTTCGATTTTTGGTTTTTTGAAAGCCGAAAAAGAAAATTACGATGCCGGTAAATTCGATAATGCTATGGACAAAATGAATAAAGCCTTCAAAAATATCAGTCAGAAAGCAAAAGAAGTTGGTGGTGATTTGCCGGAACGCATGAAAGACCTCGAACAGAAAAAAGACCAACTTGACCGCCTCATTGAAGTCAATAAAAACAGCAAAATGGCTGACCCGAAAAAAGAAAACGATAAAATTCAAGACGAAATGAGCGATATTTTGAAAGAGCTACAAGATATTGCAGAAGATATTGAGAAACAGTGAGGAGTATTGAATATCGAACAAGGAATATCGAACAAGGAATATCGAATGTCGAAGTAACCTACCGCGAGTTTATTCTTCAAAATTCGTCATTCCCTGTTCGATATTCAAAAAAAAAGCATTCGCCCGTAAAGGATGAATGCTTATAATAACTTTGCTTCGTATTTCTCTATTACCAATCTTTATTTCTGTCACGGTTACGGTCTCTGTAACCGCCGCCGCCACCGCCGCCGCCACGATAGCCACCGCCACCGCCGCCACGATAACCGCCGCCGCCACGTCTGCCGCCGCCTCTGTCTTCTCTTGGAGTTGCCTTTTTCACAACAATGGTAAAGTCATCTACCTCTGTTTCATTGAGTGCCTCAATAGCGGCTTGTGCCTCGCCATCATCCGGCATTTCTACAAAACCGAAGCCTTTTGAACGACCGCTGTCACGGTCTGTAATAATTTTTACTGAATCTACTGTACCGAACTGCTCAAACATTTCGCGTATATCAAATTCAGTCGTGTTGTAGTTTAATTTTGCTACAAAGATGTTCATGATATAAAATTAAAAAATAAAAATAATGACAATCGGATGGTCAATGATGTTGGATAGGAAAATATATGTATTATTATCGGGTAAAAGTGCATAAAGCAGCAAGATGAAACCGTTTAATGTTAAACCCGTAAATTCCTATTTCACTATATAATAATGATTTGAAATAAAGTATAGTATTAATATATACAATGTAATATTTTTCATTACTCGCAATATTCAATATTTATTCATTCAACATTATTATGTCAGTCACACAACCGATGGTCTGAAAAAACTGTTGATTAGAGATAGAAATTTACAACAAAAAGGAAGGCATGTTTCACGCTTCAATTTTTGGAACTGACTTATCCTGCGCGATTAATTCTTACTTTTAAAAAACAATGACGGGAAACAGACAGTAAATGATTCACTATCAATTCAAATACTTCTGCAAAATAGTAATATTTGTTGACTAATGCCACTATTACACACGAATTATCGTATTTTTTTTGTATTAAACACTGTATTTCATACAAATTTAAGCGTTTCAGACACATAAAATGAATATGAATTAAGGCAGTAGCCAATTATAGTTATTATATTTGCCGTTTATTAGTCAATCAGTTTATCGGTGAATCAGTGAATTAGTTTTTACCAAACAACTATTTTCCTGATATTGATTTCTATTTTATGAATTAAATAATTTTATCATGCAAATACCTAATAAACTGATAAACTATTTAACTGAATCAACCAATTAAAAAGATGAAGCAGTTTATGAGAATTTTTGTCCCAATACTCTTACTCCTGTTATTGGGCTATGCTATTTATTATATTCTTAATCAAAAAAAACAGGCGGAAGTCAACAAAAACCTCATCACGCAATACCAACAACAACTGGAAGATACCGAAGCGGATAATGCCAAACTCGCTGAAAATATCAACAACCTGGCAGACCGCAATCTCGTATTGCAAGACAGCGTGACGATACTCAAAAAACGGGTAGTCGAACTTCGCAGTCTCTTGCGCGATAAGGTCAACGTGATTGAAAGTAATAAAGGTAAAATAGCGCAAATGCAGCGCGAAATGAATGGCTTGTTGGCTCAAATCACCACGCTTCGCAACGAAAAAAGTACCGACTCGGCACGTATGCAACAACTCGAAAATGAGCGTTTTGCGCTTGATAAAAAGATAGGTGCCCTCTACATGCAAAACGATACGCTCGAAAATCAAAACAGTGCCTTATTGGTAGAACTCGTACAAACTGAAAAGGAAAAAGAAGATGTACAGGGGCAACTCGAAGTCACCGAAAGTACCCTTGCCGGAGTGACCGGAGAAGGTCCTTACGAGGTGGAAGGTAAAAAAGGTATGCGGGTCAATCTCAATGCTATCGAAGCTGAATTTAATATCGTAGAAGCCCGCACACGCAGGGATAAACTCTCCCGAAGTGCCAAAAAATGGAAAACGACCAAGATAGAATTTGACCTGATTTATCCGAATGTCAACAACCTGTTGAACCAGAATTTTTCTCTTCAGTTGGTGGATAATGATACTGGAAAAATCATCTCACCACGCGAATCCAATGAAGGTGCTTACGATACCAAAGGCGTAGAATTTGCCTTTACAGGCAATCCCGTCCGCATTGATTTCGTGAACTATCAGGACAAAAAAGGCTTAGGCACCAACTACTCCGTACACCTCCTTTTTATTGATGGTTCGGGCAAGGAAATTCCTTTGACTTCTGCTGTTGCGCCGGTTATTTTTAAACGATAAAGGAACAAGTTTATCTGATTGGTTGACACTTTATGAAATGAATATTACACAAAATGTAAGTCATCCGTTTACTAAATTTTTTCGAGTTTAGTAAACGTAAGTATGTCACCAAAATTTGTAACGACCTAAAAATTAGTGCCTTATGTACGTTAAAAAAGACTGACAATATCCAAAGCTGATTACAAATGAAAAATTTGTTAATTCTATTACTTTTATTCTCCGGTTCAATGCTTGAAGCACAAACAAAATTTGATTGGGGAGTAGGCGTATCACATAATTTACATTTGTTTCAACATCAAAACAAGGAGCAATTTGAGCAAGCTCTGTATCAACCAAATATTGCACATACAATCGGTATAAATACATATTTCGATTTTAGTAAAAATGCTCCGTTTCAACTCAGATTGAATGTAAATTTGGGAGAAAAGAAGATCGTTTTAGCCAATAAATTTATACTACCACAAACCGGTGCCAGAGTCAAGTCAGCTCTGAATCATGGTCTGTTGTATGCCGATATTGCCGCCTTATCTGTGCTGAATTTTAATCAAAAAAAACATCACCGCTTTGCTCCCATTGCAGGATTTTTTCTTTCCTTCAATCAATATTTTGATTTGTATGAATCTACAAGAATAGGAGGAGGAGCGGAAAGTATTGATGAAAACACGATACCCAACTTGAATCTTGAAGTGACCGATTATCCTTTTTTCATCTATGCAGGCATCAATCTTGGGGCTGCTTATGCTTTTAAATGGAAAGGTAAAACAATAGAACTATACACCATCTTCAACGTATCTCCCCAAAAATTATTGATTACCTACAACACTAATGCAGAACAGCTAAACGGAAGATACCATTATTTGACTACGGGATTCAATTTTTCATTTCGTAAGAAAAATAAGGATAAATGACATGTTTATCGAAGTAGTTGACACTTTTTCACGCAGAGGGTGCAGAGTTCGCAGAGAGCTATCATCCAATCTCTGCGAACTCTGCGTTCTCTGCGTGATTACTCAATTTGGAGAGTCTATTACAGCTCAAAAAACTGTCAACTACTTTTATACTTTAGATGAACTTGTCGGATAAATTGATATGAATGACAGAACGGAGGCGAACTCATTACTTTTATCACACCCTGCGTCAAAAACATAAATATTCATTTTGGTATCATTTTTACATGATACTACTCATAATTAATATTCTGTGACTAATGATTATGTTTGAAAAAATTAAATGTAAAATAATAAATGTAAAATGTAAAAGTGTCGATAGTACGCGAGTTAAATATTTTTATTTATAAATATTTAAAAATGAATTTATTATAATTTTATATTTAATATAATATATTTTAATAAAATAAATAAAATTCAATGTTTTATCGAACTAATCACTAGTCACCAATCACTAGTTACTAAATCAATTAATCACTACAAATTATGATGAAGAAAAATTGGCTAAAATACATTGGCGGTTTTGCTGCTATGTTAATGATAGGTTTAATCATTTACGGTTGTTCGCGCAATCCTGTGACGGGCAAAAAAGAGGTCATGCTCATTTCCAAGCAGCAGGAACTGGCAATGGGGCAGCAGTACGACCCTCAAATATCGGCGGCTTACGGTGTATATAAAGACAATGAATTGCAGGCATTTATTAATGAAAAGGGCAAACAGATGGGTAAAATCTCTCATCGCCCTGAGTTGAATTACCAATTCAAAATCATGGATTCGCCTGTGGTCAATGCCTTTGCCGTACCGGGCGGTTATATCTATTTTACGCGCGGTATCATGGCGCATTTTAATAATGAAGCTGAATTTGCGGGTGTACTTGGTCACGAAATCGGTCACGTCACTGCGCGGCACTCTGCCCAACAACAAACCAAAGCCACACTTGCACAGGTGGGTTTGATGGCAGGGATAGTTGCCGGAGGCGAGCAGTTTTTACAATTTGCGGATGCGGCACAGCAAGGATTGGGTTTATTATTTCTCAAATTTGGTCGTGATGATGAGACACAATCTGATGAACTTGGTGTAGAATATTCCACCAAAATAGGTTATGATGCACGCGAAATGGCAGACTTTTTTGCGACCCTCAAACGCCTTAGCGCACAGTCGGGCGCAGGCAGTATTCCTACCTTTATGTCCACGCACCCCGACCCTGCCGACAGAAACAGAAAAGTGGCAGCACTGGCACAAGCATGGCAACAAAAAGCTGGACGAGGCACAGCTTATAAAATCAACCGCGACGAATATTTGCGTAGAATTGACGGATTGGTGTATGGCGAAGACCCGCGACAGGGTTATGTAGAAAACAATGCTTTTTATCACCCGGAACTGAAATTCCAATTCCCTACGCCGAGCAATTGGAAGGTCGTCAATACGCCTTCGCAGGTGCAAATGGTAGAACCCAACGGCAAGGCGATGATGCTTTTGCAATTGGGTAAAGGCACTTCAACGCGACAAGCCGCAGGTACTTTTGTCAATGAAAATAAATTGCAGGTGGTACAAGACCAAGACACACAAATCAATGGCTTTCCGGCTACTGTCGTAGTGTCCGACCAAATCAGTCAAGACCAAAGCACCGGGCAGCAAAAGACGATTCGCATTTTGTCTCACTTTATACAATATGGTGGATATATTTATGTGATACACGGGATGGCATTGCAGCAGGATTTTGACCGCTATTTTGAGTTATTCAAAAATACAGGTAGTGGTTTCAACAAGCTGACTGACCCAAGCAAAATCAATGTCAAGCCGGAACGCATCGCTATCAAAACCGTTCCAAGTAATATGACTTTACAAAAGGCATTGCAAACCTTCAAGATGCCCGCTAGTCGCTTCAACGAACTCGCCATTCTTAATGGTATGAATATCAACGCACCTGTCAAACAGGGAATGTTGATTAAAGTGGTGGAGAAGAAATAAATGCTGAAATGTAATAATGCTTTAATGCGATAATGTTGAAATGCGATAATTGAAAAGCATTGCAACATTAACGCATTAAAGCATTATTGTATTAAAAACATTGAGTTTACATTAAGAATAAGAAAAAACGATTTTAACGAAATTTAATTTTGTATTAAAATTTAATTTTTAAATTAAAAAAAATAATTAAAATTAAATTATGTAGATATTTAAATTTTAATTATTTAAAAATTATAAAAAATATTAATTATTTACTTTTTTCTTATTGTAATTTTTTAATATAAAAATAAAATTTTAACTTTTTTGAATTTCTATACTTTCTAATGTGGACTCAATAATGCTTTAATGCGATAATGTTGAAATGCGATAATTGAAAAGCATTGCAACATTAACGCATTTCAGCATTATCGCATTAAAAACATTCACTCATTTCCTCTGGGCAAGTGGAACAAATTGACGCTCGGTTTCGCCGGTATAGATTTGGCGAGGTCGTCCGATAGGTGTTTTCAGGTCACGCATTTCTTTCCATTGCGCTATCCAACCCGGCAATCTGCCCAAAGCGAAAAGTACCGTAAACATTTCCACCGGAAAACCAATAGCCCGATAAATAATACCCGAATAGAAATCAACATTCGGAAACAGTTTTCTGGATTTGAAATAATCATCATTCAAAGCCGCCATTTCCAGTTTTTTGGCAATCTCCAATACAGGGTCATTGACACCCAATTTTTCTAAGACTTCATCGGCTGATTTTTTGATAATCGTTGCCCGCGGGTCAAAGTTTTTATAGACGCGGTGTCCGAAGCCCATCAAGCGGAAGGGGTCATTTTTGTCTTTGGCTTTGTCGAGCCATTTGTCAACATTGCCACCGTCATTTTTAATATTTTCCAACATTTCCAAGACTGCCTGATTCGCACCACCATGCAATGGACCCCATAAAGCAGCAATACCCGCCGACACAGAAGCATAAAGATTGGCATGTGACGAACCTACGATTTTGACTGTCGAAGTGGAGCAGTTCTGTTCATGGTCGCCATGTAGTATCAATAATTTATTAATCGCACTTGCTATCACAGGGTCAACTTCTGCATCATCTGTGACTTGCCCAAAGGTCATATTTAAAAAATTTGACACATAATCTAAGTTGTTTTTAGGATAAACAATCGGATGCCCAACGCTCTTTTTATGAATCCACGAAACGATGGTCGGGAATTTGGAAAGCAGACGAATCATAGTCAACTGTCGTGCTTCATTGGAGCGATTGGGGTCAAGCGATTCGGGGTAAAATGTTGATAATGAAGAAACTATACTTAACAATTGCCCCATAGGGTGCGACTTGGACGGATAAGCCAAAAAGAAATTTCGGATGTCCTCATGTACAAGGGTGTGCATGGTGAGGTCGCGGTCAAAGTCTGCCAATTGTTCTTTATTCGGCAATTCGCCGTATAGCAGCAAATAGGAGACTTCTGTAAATGAAGCATTTTCTGCCAACTGTTCAATCGGATATCCACGATAGCGTAACACGCCTTGTTCGCCATTCAAAAAAGTAATTCCACTAGTGGTAGAGCCGGTATTTTTAAAGCCCGGATCGAGCGTCACCAATCCCGTAGTGCCTCGTAGCTTTTTAATATCAATGCCCTTCTCGTTTTGCGAACCTGTCACTACCGGAAATTCATGTTCTTCTCCGTTGTAAATTAATTTAATAGTATCTGACATATTTTTATATTATAAATTATGTGTTTGTATTTAAAAATTACGCTAAGATATGGAAATTATACGATTGTTTGAAGTAAAATAGACGACAGTATGTTATTCTAATCAAATAATGTTTTTAAAGTGGTGGGTGTTTTTTTATTGATTTTTATAACGCAAAATACAAGTTCCCTTTTCCGTATCTATCCATTCTGCGGTAAGCGGAAACTCCTGCAACCAACGCATAATATTTTTAGTGTCTTTTTCTCTTTTACAATCATCAATAATAATCACTGCGGTATCGGATAATTGGGGAAATAATACGGGCAAGGCAGGATAACGATGTCCGGTAGGACCATCAATAATGAGTATGTCAATTAATTGATTATCAGCAATTTGGCTTATGTTATACCACTTGGCTTCCTCGTCATTGACTTGCCTTTGAATGAGTGGAGTATGTAGAATGTTGACTTGATTTTCCAGACCATGTTGCTTGATTAATTTTTCATTTCTAACAGCATACTGCTTCAAATGTTCTAATGAGTACAATTGTCCATTTTTATTTTTTTCTAATATATAACCTATCACTATACTCGATACGCCACTACCACATTCGACTACCGTTTGTGGTTTTTTTTCTAATAAAATTTCGATAATAATTTGCATAAAATCCGGCGAAGCTGCCCATTCGCCCATAGCGGGTAAGGGGCTTCGGAGGTCAATCAGGTGGTGGATGGACGACAGGGCTTGTTGCTGGCGATATAAATTATTTTGTTGATTTTGTATTTTTAGAAAACGATAATGAAGGTGGGCGAAAATTAATATAAATAAAAAAAATAGTATTAAAAATCCACTCAAGCCCGATGCATAAAAGTCTTTGCCTTCGTACATCTGCCACAAGGAAAAAAGCCCCCAACATATAACAGATATCACCATAATGAGAACCACTTTTTTATGATCACTCAAAAGTCTCTGTATCCATGTTTTTCTCTGTAAAAGCGGATTCATGTAATTAAAGTTTACCAGTTTATGGAGTTTATAAAGTGACGATAAACTGACTTTGGCAAAGTTACATAATTATAAAGCAAAATCAATATGACTTACTCGTATCTTATCAGTTCATAGTTCATTACAAATCATAAATTAACAAATCATGACAATAAAATTTGGAGGGTTGGCGTTTTTGCATTTACTTTGTAATTCAAAGCACTTTGTAAATTTATTTTAAAACGATTAAAACAATTATTTATGTTCAGTACGATAGGTGATTTTATTAAAATGTATCCGACTTATGGATTGCTATTGGTTTTGGTGGCGGCGGCTTTGGTGCTGATGTCCATGTTAGGACTGCCGATGATGCGACGATATTTCCGCGATGCCCGACAGTTTAATATGACGATGATACTGTCGGCTTTTACTTTGTTTTGTATCGCTTTGGTAGCTTTTCGGATTCACCGGACGGGGAGTGTAGGCTTGGCTTTTTTGATTTGGAATTTGTTTTTAGCATGGATACCTTATTGGATTGCCTTGCTGTTGGATAAGACGAGTAGTTCCGATAAATTAACGGTCACTTCGGTGTTTGTATTAGCAGTTTGGTTATTGTTTTTTCCGAATGCGCCTTATATTATTACAGACTTTCAATACTTGGGTAGCTATTCGCAAACGCCGCTTTGGTACAATATTATCCTGCTGACATCCTTTGCATGGACGGGGTTGATTTTGGGCTATATGTCGTTGCGGGAGGTACAATTGTTTTTGAATAAACGAATGCGCCCGACATGGAGTTGGGGCTTGACGATTGGTGCATTGATAGCCGCGAGTTATGGTATCTTTCTGGGGCGTTATCAACGTTGGAACAGTTGGGATATTATCGCTCAACCCATTGATTTACTGCAAGATATGATGGCTACCATAGCTTCGCCCCGCGCATTGGGGATGACCTTAACCTTGTCGGTTTTTCTGATATTGGGCTACCTGATGTTGACTTTTTTAATGCCAACTTCGTCGGAATCGGTCAGTTAATCGGGTGTCTGAAATATGCGAATAGTCGTTAAAAAAGTGTGATTTCTCGAAAAAATGAGATTTTTTGAAAGAAAGCAAGTATATTTGGACAAATTCATTTTTTATTCATCAATAACCGTTTAAAATATGGCATTCGGTATTCGTTATAATGCGCCGGTCATTTTGACCTTTTCGATACTCGCTGCGGCGATATTCTTCATCAATCAATCTATGCTTGGCGGCTTGGATGGTTTTATATCGCTCAATCCGTATATGGATTTTAGTAATCCGTTTCAGATTCCGACTTTGTTTACCTACGTACTCGGTCATGCGAGCATAGACCACCTACTCGGCAATCTGACATTTATCCTTCTGCTTGGTCCGATAATGGAAGAAAAATACGGCAGCCGGAATATGTTGATTATGATTGTACTGACGGCATTGATTACCGCAATTATTAATATTTCATTATTTAGTACAGGTTTGTGGGGGGCAAGCGGGATTGTATTTATGCTGATTGTCCTGATTTCATTTGCGAATGTCAAAGACGGTGAAATTCCTTTGAGTTTTATCCTTGTGGTGCTGCTTTTTATCGGAAAAGAAGTTTTGCACAGCCTGCAATCCGACCAAGTTTCTCAATTCGCACATATACTCGGTGGCGTGTGTGGTAGCTTTTTCGGATTTTCGGGGATTATGAAGAAAAGGGTAGGAGAGGAGTGATGGGAATGTAAAATATAAAAGTGTATGAGGTGAATGTTTTTTTATAATAAATTAATTTACAATAATTTAAAAATATAATAATTTTTAAATAAGTAATCTCGCGTTCTACAATACTTTCACGTTTTACACTACTTAGGGAACTCGCAACAAATAACCTACCCAATCTACTCGTTCTTTTTCGCTCACTCTGCGTTACAAGAATGGTCATTTATCCCTATAAACTCACATTCTTGCGCCTTGATTGAACAAAAAATAACTTCGTATCTTGGGTAGGTTATTTATTACGAGTTCCCTTAACATATATCAGCAAAAAATAATCCGCTCCACAGACTTGTGCTGTGAAGCGGAATTTTGTTGTTAAAAAACTAAACGTATCTTTTTTGAGTACAAAAAAGCGCAACCTGCCCGAAGGCAGATCACGCCGATGAGCATCTTATACAATTACTTATAAGAAGTGCATGGATTGGCTGACCTCTTTATGGTGATAACTGTTGACTTCCAGATTTGGCGTAAGGATGTCAGTTGAACCAAGCCAAAGTAGCAAGCCCTTCAAAGTTAGCAAATGTTTCCACGTATTACAAAAAAATCCCGAACCTCTGAAAACCAGAAATTCGGGATAAATATTTTACCAACAAAACGCCAAATCTAAAACTTCACCACTCGCTGCGTCTGCGTTCCTTGTTCATTATACAAATTCAGGAAGTAAACACCACTTTCCAAATTATCAAGGTTCAATTCGATTTGTTGAACACCAGTACCGTATCCATTCAAATTAATCGTTCTCACTAATTGTCCATTGACATCAAAAAGTGAAAGCATATTATTTGCGCCTTCGCTCATTTCAAATGTCACCATAGTGGAGGTCTGTACCAAATTCGGATTGACACTCAATTCACTTGGCATTTCAGTTTCTATTTCATTTTGAATTGGTGCATTGGTCGCATCATTCACCACAAAACCTGTGATAAGATTGCGAACAAAAGTCTCCCCTTTTGCTTCTACAAAGACATTATACACACCCACTTCCGGTTGGTCGAGTGTAAATTCGTAGCTGCCGTCCGCTTGCAATTCAAAATCAATTTCGATAGGTGCTGCATCAGCGATAGGATTGCCTTGTAGGTCATTTTTCAACATAACAAAAGCCTTCATATCAACCGCTTCCGACGTTTGCATATTCAAAACTTCTACATTAAAATGTACCGTTTCATTTGAACTGTAAGCAGGTTTTGCTGCCGACAATTCGCTGACGTGGCGCAAAGATACGCCGCCATTATACGATACTATCGCTGCATATTGTTCTGCATTACTTTTCAAATTATAACGACCTGCCTGCAAATCATCTACCATCAAAGTAGCCGTTTTTCCTTTTTTATATTTATCTGATTCAATCAAATTAGAATTCGCTGTAACCGCTTTGTTATCAATGGTTTGCAAGTCAAAAGAAGCATCCTCTTTCGTGTATAATAATTCGATTTGTAAGTCAGTCGCGCCTTCTTCTATCACAAAATTCATCGCATCACTTTCTACATTCAATATCTGAAAATTGCTAACGATTTCTTGTTTTGGAAAATTATCAGGCTCCGCTTGAGCTACACGCAAATTATTCATATTCATACCAATTAAAGGCTCTACATTATTCCACACGATATAATCTTGTTTTACATCTGTATGGTCATGGTCAGGAGAATTATGGTATGACCAATAGGTAAATCCCCTCGGACGACTCGAACTGTAATAAGGTGTAACACCGTCATTTTTGCCACCGCCTGCTACATGAATATATCCGCCTGATGTACACATAGCGGCAGCCGAAAACGTAGTACCGCTACAATTGCCCTCTGCACCGAAATTGATAAATTTGCCGGGTTGGTTATTCGACAAATTATCCAGATAAGGACGTGCAGAACCGCCCATATAATAGGTCGTAGAAGTAGCTGTACCACCGCCTAAACCAACAAGGTCAGCCAACCAACCAAACCAGAAAGTCTCCGCAAGGTCAGCAACTTCTGTTCCGTGAAAAGGCGTGCCAAGTGTAATCGCTCTATCGACCAAATTCCTTTTATTATGATGAAACATAGCCACTTCGGAAGCCTTACCGCCATTAGAATGTGCGATAATCACCACCTTATTTACATCATAATGCTGCGTAATATCTACCAACATATTCGCTAATAATTCACCATTTGCCCACATACCTTCGCCTTTTGTCATAGAGACAAAAGCAGTACGATAACCGGCACCGTATGCACTTTGGTACATCGTGTTGCCCGAATCAAACCATGTACTTGCACTCGAAGTAAATCCATGTACAAATACTAAGACGGTACTCCCTGCACTATTCGCAGGATTGACTCCGTAAAATATAGTATTTTCTCCGTAAGCATCAAAAAAAGATGAGGATGCGTTGTTCGGGCTTGGAAGTTGCACTTCTTGTTGTGCTTGGCTAGTAAAAGAAATGTTTAGGAATAGGGTAACGAGTAATAATTGTAGAATTTTCATCAAAAAATAAGTATAGATTTTATTGTATATGTGCTTTACGGGTGCAAATATATAAACATTTCGGAACTTTCAAAAATTTATGAATAGTTTTTAAAAAATATTCATAAATTTAAGTTGCGATAACTCGTCGAACTAGTATTTTTAAATGTAGAAGAAGTTTTTGTGTCGTCTAATTTATTATTTTTCGATACCACTTTGGCATAGTTTGGTCAAAGTTTTCATACCATTCTAAAACCTCTTTTGTTTGACTTAATAGTATTTTTATTTCCTTATCTCCGTATAGAATCGCCCAAGCAATCGATCCTATTTGGTTGACTCCTATATATAAAGCCATCAGTTCAAAAAAATCTTTTGGCACTTCATTGCAAAAGTATCCATTTATTTGACCACTTGCAAACCAGATACTTTCACTAGCCGACCATGGTATCCTATTAAACTCTTCCCAAGGGTCTCCAAAATCTAAACGATTGAAATCTATGACTCCTAACTTCTTATCCGGAGTCAGCAACATATTTCCTATATGATAATCTCCATGATGAAAACTTTGAGGTCTTCCATCTATCAAACTCCTTTGTTTTTGTATATAATCAATTACTCGCTTTGAGTTTGGAAAAGTAATCCCGCAATTAGTATATCGTTCTATTTTCCTGTCTATTTTTTTGTTGTAATGTTCCCCCCAACTTAATCGATTCGATGGACTTTCTATTTCATGAATCTTCCTTAATATTTTTCCTGCATCAAATCCATATTTATATTGCTCTTCCTCAGATAAACTTCCTATTATTTTTCTGATGACTACTCCTTCAATCCAGCTAAATAAACGAAATGTATTTTTTCCATTATTACACAATCCTGAATCTAACAGTTTCGATACTCTAATATCTATATCATTTAATTTCCTTAAAGCATTATAAGAATCGCTTTCTTCCTCATAACTTTGCCCCTCCGATATTCGAAGTAAATATTGCAAACCTTTATTGTCTTTAATATAGTATTTTTTGTCCGCCGACCAACCTTCATCTATCGGTCGTATAATTTTCCAATTAGGCGACATTGGAATATCATAAATAATTTCTTCCATTTTTATTCCTACTTTTTAATCTTTCGTTTCTCTTAACTGGACTTTGGATATTGGGGAATTAGAATCGGGTGCGATTCGTTTTTGTCCCCGTTAATATTCTTGATTATCAATATTTTACGAATTTTAAATTAACTTGACAATAATGTATTTTAAAAAAAAACAATGTATTCGTGTTTAGGATGGAATATTTTTTCCGAATTTGGGCTAAAACTCGTCAGACATTTTCAAAATCTACCAATGAGCTTATATTTTCCGACAAAGTTTAAATGTCAGACGAGTTTTAGCCCAAATTCAAGAGCAAAATGCCAACTATATTATATAAAAATCGAACATGACATTGTCAAGTTAATTTTAATAAAAATAAAATACCTGATAATCAATATGTTCGCCAAATTAAAAATTAAAAATCGAACATGAATAATTTATTTATTTTTATTTTTGTAAATAATTTATTTTTAATTAAATATAAATTATAATTGGTTCTTCTTCATATTTTTCAGAAATTATATTTGATAATTATTTATTCGTTATAAAATACTGACGCTTGTTTTTAAATGATAGTTTGGGAAACAAGATAAGTCGGCGGACATTTACAAATGTCAGGCGACAACATTTTTGCATTTTATTAAAAAACAACACATTACATAGTTTAAATAAATAAAATGTTTTAAAATATAACGAAGATACATCTCGCCTGACATTTTAAAAATGTCCGTCGAGTAGGCATCCTCCCAGACTAAAAACAAAAACACATATAATAACCACAACACTACAAAACTACAACACCATAACACTAACGAATCATGAAAATTGCTATTATAGGAGGCGGTGCAGCAGGATTTTTTGCAGCGATCGCAGCAAAGGAAAATCATCCGCAGGCACAGGTGATATTATTTGAAAAGACGCAAAAGTTGTTGTCAAAAGTTCGGATATCGGGTGGTGGTCGGTGCAATGTCACGACGGGGTGTACGGCTATCAAGGCATTGGTCGAAGCCTATCCGCGAGGTGGAAGGGCTTTGAAAAAAGCCTTTAAAGTCTTTCACCCCAAACATACAATGCAGTGGTTTGAATCGCGTGGTGTGGCACTCGTCACCGAAGCCGACAATCGCGTCTTTCCCGTCTCCAATACTTCTCAAACCATCATAGATTGTCTGATAAAAGAAACTCAAAAACTCCATATCGTCATCCAAACAGGCAAAGGCGTACAAGCCATCGTAGCCACAACGGGCGATAGATTGCGACTCGAATTTTCGGATACCGATACCTCTCCGCAGACTTTCGACAAGGTCATTGTAGCCACAGGCGGCTCGCCCAAAAGAAGCGGCTTGGCATGGCTCGAAACCCTCGGACACCACATCGAAAATCCCGTACCTTCGCTCTTTACTTTCAACATGCCCGATGAAGCGATTACCGAACTCATGGGTGTAGTTGCACCCCAGGCACTTGTGAGCATACAAAGCACCAAACTCAAAGCCGACGGTCCTTTGTTGGTCACGCATTGGGGTATGAGCGGACCCGCGATTTTGAAATTATCTGCCTTTGGTGCGCGCATATTGAACGAGCAAAATTATCAATTCAACACACAAGTCAACTGGGTCAACACACCCAATCAAGACCATATCATCAGCAGCTTAAAAGACATCGCCGCGCAACATCCCAACAAGCTATTATCAAGTATCAAAGCCTACGACCTACCACAAAGACTCTGGCTATACCTCCTCCAAAGAAGCGACCTGCCCGCCACCAAAAAATGGAGCGAACTCGGCAAAAAAGGCATCCACAAACTCACCACTACGCTATCCAATGACGTATATCGCGTACAAGGAAAAACGACTTTCAAAGAGGAATTTGTCACCTGCGGCGGACTGAGCCTCGATAGTATTGATATGACGACCATGCAAAGTAGAACGTGCAAAAATCTATACTTCGCCGGAGAAATCATGGATATTGACGGGATCACCGGAGGCTATAATTTTCAGGCAGCTTGGACGACGGGGTTTATTGCGGGGCGGTGTGGGTAGGTTTTTTGAGTGTCATGTAAAGCTAAATTTAAGGGGGTTTTGAAAAAAGAAAACTGGCATAATAAAACATAAAATATACTCCTAAATACACGGTTAAAAAAATTTCTTTATGAATTTAAATAAATGTAAAATGTAAAATAATAAATTTAAAATCTAAAAGGTGTAGGATGCTGGATTAACGTGTTTTTCTCGTATTTATTTGATTTTTAAATTATTAAACAATAAAAAAATAAAAATACTTTGTACACGTACTACAAGCACTTTTACATTTTACATTTATTATTTTACATTTTACATTTATTATTTTACATTTCTAAAAAAATGAAAGAAACTTATCTTACAATGTGCTAAATTTCCATCAACCCTCTCCCAAACCAAATGTTCCCATTCCCCAAAAAATCAATACCCACTCACCAACAACCACCTCGCCTTATCCACGCCACATTTCTGATAGCGATGATAGGCTTGTGCGGCACGCTCCCTGATAGCTTGCGGGTTTTCGTGATTGACCCAACCTTTGAGGGCGGCTTCGAGCGTATAGGCTTCGGGTGCCATCAGGTGTGTTGACCAGACGAGCGGAGTCACGCCGAGTGGGTGCATAATATCCTTAAAATAATCCTTAGTCACGCAGCCCAACATAATGATGTCGCGGTCTTGGTCGTTGCGGGGCAGTAGCGTACCTGCTTCGGGGTAGTCAAAATCCATCAAGCCATTATGCCCGATATAGACCAACAAATCCGCTGCGCCGTAAATGGGTATCAGCCGTCCATCTTCCTTCAAAATCTGACCGTTATAACCGCCACTTGCATAAATAAAATCCATTGTGGTTTGGCGAATATGTGCGCCGTTGTAAGCATCTGCTATCAGGTAAGTTTGCTTGGTGCTATGCCGAAAAATCAGCCTTTCCAATACATGATCGGGCAGGTCGGAGGTCTGTGTTTTGATAAGTTGCCAGTCTGCACTTTTCTTAAAATGCGTTTTTATACCATATAATGCACCCCAATACAAATTGCTACGAGCCGACTGCCCGTTACCGATTTTGGCAGGTACTTTGGCGATGCCCTGATGCTTATTATCACAAAGTGCCACCATGACGTGTACCGTCCTGATTTTTTCTTGTGCAAATATTTTTATGGAAAATACAAATAATACAATAAGGACAAATAATGCCTTTTTCATAATCCAATTTTGATACTTTAGTTTGAAATTTCAAAATCCAAGCACCAAATTCCAAATAAATGGAAAAATGAAAACCTTAGATTTTGGTACATGGATTTTGTTATTTGAATTTTGAATTTTGGAATTTGTGATTTGGTGCTTGGAATTTATCTTTTCGGTAGTGTTGCAGATGTAATGCTTTGAACCACTAAGTCCACTAAAGACACTAAAATCGAATAGACGCAGAGTTTACAAAATATTTCTAAGTGTTTAATAATGAATTTCTTACACAATCTTAGTTTTCTTACTTCGTTAATTCGACTTTCGTGTTCTTGGTGTCCTTCGTGGTTAGCAGCATTACATGTATAACACTACCATCTTTTCTATTGAGACGCAAAGATAATAACAAATGTCGTTTATTTTTAATGTCTTAACAATATTTTAATTTATTATAATGTATTTAATAGAAAATTAACGCTACATTTACGCACTATTGAGAACACCAATCCGCATTAGATTTTTAATAAATATAAATTATGATTATACTTAATGCGAATCAAAAATTTTAAACCATGAGTCGAATTAAATTTTTCTTTGAAGGGCTCAAGCATTTCAAAGAAATAGGTACTGTTACCCGAAGCGGTACTGCAATGTGTAAAAAAGCAGCTTCCTTTATACCTGCCGATGATAAAGTTATTATTGTAGAACTTGGTGCAGGTGATGGCGTAATCACCAAGCATATTCTCCGCCGTATATCTAGTGATTCTACCTTGATTGCTATTGAATTAAACGAAAAATTGTATAAGGAATTGCTTGATATTCAAGATGATAGGCTGATTCCCGTTCATGGTTCGGCGGAAGAACTTGAAGCGATTTTATCGGAGCATCATATTCAGAACATTGACCATATTGTATGTGCTATTCCTTTTATTGTCTTCCCAAGAGAGAAGGCAAAAGCCATGCTCCAAACCTTTAAACGCCTGATGAAACCCGGCGGTTTCTTTATGCAAATTCACTATGCCAAAAACCTGACTTCTTTGTATGAATCGGTCTTCGGCAATTTGAAAACGCATTTTATCCTCGCCAATTTCCCACCGGCTTATGTATTTGTTTGTAGGAAAAGTAGTGAGCGAGTGTAGAGTGACGAGTAGCGAGTGATGAGTAGCGAGTGTAGAGTAACGAGTAGTGAGTGTAGAGTGACGAGTAGCGAGTGTAGAGTAACGAGTATAGAGTGATGAGTAGCGAGTGTAGAGTGACGAGTATTTTATGTAATATCGTACTCTCTGAGAGTGTTCAGAAAAGTGTGTCACGCAGAGGGCGCAAAGTTCGTAGAGGTCTGATAATCAACTCTCTGCGAACTCTGCGTTCTCTGCGTGACACAGAATATTGAACACTCTCCACTCTCCACTCTCCACTCTCTACTCTCTACTCATCACTTTCAACTTCTCCAAAGTCGTTTCAAGCATTTGTTCGGTAAAATCGAGGTGCGTGACAAAGCGGACGGTTTGCAGTCCGAATGGCGCAGCGAGTATGCCGTATGCTTTCAGTTTATCCAGAAAGAGCTGTGCAGTTAAAGGTGGCTTGACATCAAAAAACATGATATTGGTAGCTATCGGACGGATGTTTTCGATTTGTGGCATTTGGGCTAATTGCTCACCGATAATACGGGCGCGACGATGGTCATCTTGCAGTCTTTTGATGTTGTGGTCGAGGGCATAAATGCCTGCTGCGGCGAGTATGCCCGCTTGTCGCATACCGCCTCCGCGTGCCTTGCGTACACGCCTTGCCTGCGCGATAAACTCTTGATTACCAATGAGTACCGACCCAATCGGCGCACCAAGCCCTTTGGACAGGCAAATAGAAATACTATCGAACAGTACGCCTATATCGTGCGGGCTATCGCCTGTCTCTGTCAGCGCATTGAAGATACGCGCACCGTCAAGATGTAAGCGTAAATTTTTCTTTTTGCAAAGCTCAGATATGGCTTTTATTTCCTCCAATTGATACACCGTACCACCGCCGATATTGCAACTGTTTTCCAAGACCACCATACGACTGCGCGGCAGCCAATCGAAGGGAAGATTAATGGCAGTTTCCACTTGCGGGGCTGTTATTTTACCGCCTTCTCCGTCAATGAGTTTGATACCTGCCCACGAATTGAAGGCATAACCGCCATTCTCTGACTGATAGACGTGTGATAATTTTTCACATATTACCTCATCCATAGGTTGGGTATGTACACTAATGGCAATCTGATTACACATCGTACCGGAAGCACAAAACAGGGCGGCTTCGTGACCAAACATGGCGGCGGCTTTTTCCTGCAAGGCATTCACCGTAGGGTCGGCTTGAAATACATCGTCGCCAACTTCGGCTTTCATCATGACTTCGCGCATGGCATCGCTAGGGCGGGTAACAGTATCACTGATTAGATTTATCATATTATTAAAAAATGAGTTTCATTGTTTAACTTGACAATGTCATGTTTTAAAAATAAAAATATGTTTGCATTTAACATGGAATATTTTTTCCGAATTTGGGCTAAAACTCGTCAGACATTTTCAAAATTCACCGATGATGTCATATTTTTCTGGCAAAGTTTAAATGTCAGACGAGTTTTAGCCTAAATTCAAACCGAAACACCATTTTATATTAAATAAAAGTAAAATACAATATTGTCAAGTCGATTACTTCATGATTTTAGTTCAGCAATATGACTATATAACAATAAAGCCATAAAAAAAGGGCTAGTTCATCAACAAGTGATAAGCTAACCCCGAAACCCTATGACAATAGGTGTCATTGTCTTAACACAAGATACGTAAAATCGGTTGTAAATGCGAATTATTTTTTACTATGAGCGTACATTTTGCACATCCTTTAACAGTTCCTTAACCATATTTAGGTTTATCCGATTGATAAATAGTCACTAATCTTCTTCTCACATTAAATTTGCATTTGAGGTTGAGGTTGAAGTTGAAGTTGAATTTTAGCTAATTCCACGTTCTTTTTTGACCATTTCGTAGGCTTCGAGGAGTTTTTGGAATTTGAGTTTGGCAGCTTTTTGTACATCCTCGCCAAGCGAACTCACGCGGTCGGGATGATATTTTTTTGCCATGCGCCGGTAGGCTTTTTTGACTTCTTCGTCAGTAGCTTTGGGATCCACTTCGAGTATGGTGTAATATGTGTCCATGTCAACACTCGCAATCCTATGTCCGCCCATGAACATCGCATGAATAGATTTGAAGTCTTTGGTGCTAATACCTAAATGACTGGAAATCAATTGTATAGCATTGGCTTCGGCTTGGCTGATATTCCCGTCGGCTTCGGCTATGGCAAACATAAAATGCACCAATTGCAAGCGCACCGCATGAGATTTTATTTTTTTGATTTGTAAAGCGACCTTCCTCACTGAAAATTCCTTTTTAAGAATCTCCGTCAACAATTTCATGCGGGAATCAATATGTTCCTCACCGAAATTTCTGGTATAAAAATCTTTTACATAATCAATTTCTTCCTCTGTGGCAGGGTGGTCGGTTCGCATCACTTCAGCGGCAAGTATCAGCAGACACAATTCAAATTCATTGCGCTCTACGGTATAATTCCGAATGACATTATCTGCATGGTCTTTTGCGTAATTTTGTACATATTTAAATCCGCCGACCACTGTATTCATCGCCGAATCGAAGATAGAACCAATCGGACCTTCTTTTGCCCGCCCAACTCCATCTTTTAACCATTGTTCAAATTTTGATACATCCATTTTGATAATGTAAAATATAAAATGTAAAATAATAAATGTAAAAATTGACGATAGGACGTGAAATGATTTTATGTATGTTTTATTAGGATGATTTAAAATAAATAAAATTTATAAATTTTTTATTTTTAATAATAAAAACATTATAAATTTATTTTAATAATAAAAAACATTCACGTTATATACTTTTATATTTTACATTAATTTATTATTTATTTTTCACAAAAGCATATAACCAAATCGTCCGCGAGAGTCGAAAGGTATAAGGCATTGCCAACAGCACCACGATGGTCAGGAAGATAAAAGCCTGATATTCGCTCCAGCCAAAACCCCAAAATGCCAAAGCAAATGCGATAAAACACAAAGCAGAACTAATGCCATACGCCACATACATCGCACCCCAATAAAAGCCGATTTCGAGTTCAAATTTTTGCTCACAATTCGGACAAGTATCGTGCATTTCAAATAAATCTCCAAAGGTATTCACAGGCTTGAACATCTTCGCCTGCTGACACTTGGGACATTTGAGCGCAAACATCGTCCGCCAACGATTTGGTTTTTTCATTATATAGTGATTCGTGATTCGCAACTCGCGATTTTGTTGATTCGTCAACTCAATACTCGCCAACTCATTACTCGCTACTCGCAACTCATATTCATCCGCGAATTTATGAAAATTGTTTGAACACATTTATATTCAAGGTGTTTTATCTGAAAATTTGACAAGTTTATCTGATTGGTTGATATTTCATACGATATTAATTTTACACAAAATATAAGTAAGCCGTTTGGTAAACTTTTCAAGTTTGCTAAACGTGGGCAGGGTGCCAAGGTTTGTAACTAGCTAAATATCAGCACATTACTTCTCCGATAGCTATCGGAGACC
>CALIZI010000369.1 GCA_938028705.1 uncultured Saprospiraceae bacterium
GCTCCATGCGTAGGTGTAAGGGTTTGTACCAGAAGGGGATACATTAATAGCACCGTCTGCATCCCCAAAACAGGTAGCATTAATTATCGTAGCTGTTGCTGTAATATCTTGTGATTCGCCGACATTAACCGTTGCGGTGGCGGTACATCCTGCATCATCTGTGACCGTTACAATATAATCGCCGGAAGGTAAATCTATTGCGGTTTGACTTGTTTGAGCATTATCGTCATTCCAAAGATAAGTATAAGGTTCTGTACCACCCATGCCTGTTGCGGTCGCTTCGCCATTGTCTTCTCCGCAAGTTGTAGGCATTGAGCTTGCGCTTGCGGTGAGAAGGTCGCCGGAAGTTAAATCAACACTTTGTGTTTGCGTACACGAATTGGCATCGGTGACAGTGAGGATATACGTTCCGGGAACGAGGTTGATAAGGGTGTCGGATGTACCACCATTACTCCACATATAGGTGAGGGGAGCCGTACCACCGGAGGCATTGGCATCAATAAAACCTGTATCATCGTCGGGGCAGAGTGGGGTGACGGAGTTTTGTATTTGGATATCGATAGGTGGTGGTTCAAAGGCTTGGTGGCAGAGGGAAGTTTCACAACTCATAGCATCGGTGACAGTGACACAGTACATGATACCTGCCACAAGTCCTGTTTGTGTGGGCGAGTCAGGAAGTCCGTTATCCCAATCATACATGAAGGGAGGTGTACCGCCATTGACACCCACTTCTACCGTACCGTCATTGTCACCATTACAAGTAATATCGGTGCTGTTGACCACCACAACAACGGGTGCGTTGCCGGGGTCAATGATAATCGTTTCCGTATCCATACATCCTGTCATTTGGTCGGTAACGGTGACGGTGTAAGTTCCAAATTCAAGGTTATTGACGGTCGCGCCGTTGAGTCCGGGTTCTGACCAATTGTAATTAAAACTACCCGAACCATTAGATATGCTAATGCTTGCCGTACCGTCGCCATTGCAATCAGCGGGCGTTGTTGTTACATTAATATCGGGATTTTCATCTACTGTAACCGTATATTCGGCAGTTGCGGGGCAGCTATTTCGGGTATTGGTGACCGTAGCAATGTAGGTCGTGGTAGCCGAAGGATTGACACTAACCTGATTTGGACTAATGATCTCGACACTTGCGGTAGGTGTCCATATTATGACATCGTCAGAGGCAGCACCGTTGAGGGTGAGGGTGGTTCTTTCACCTTCACAAATCGGACTGGACCCTGTGATATTGGGTACGGGAATTTCATCTACCCATAGCCATATTATATCAACGGGTGATTCGCCGCAACAATCTGTGATAACGGATAAGGTAATTTCGTAAGGGGCATTGCCACTTGGGGTGTTGAAGGTGGCATTGACATTACTAGTCATATTATCAGGGTTGCCAATGGCTCCCGAAAAATCCCAATTATAAGCATCCGCAATGACATCGGTAAGGAAAGCCGCAGATTCTCCGGCGCAGAGTTGGAAGGTGTCTGTGCCGACCATTGGCGCACCTGTGAGGATGTCGGGGTCGGCTGCACCGTCGAAGGAAGCATTGTGAAATCCGGTGTAGGTTTGTCCGGCATTATTGACATCGTAACGTCCGATGGCATCGAAAACTACTACGGTATTTGCGCCTGATGAGGGCGTAGGCGTAGCATTGGGTACAAAACTCCATGGACCGTTATTTCCTGTAAAGTCTGTATCAACATTGGTACAATTGACGTTTGATGCTGTGATGACGTGTTGTGCTGCGAGGTCGAAGTTGGCATCTTGATTGGCTGGTGGGTTTGCGCCATCGACGTAGATAGATTGTGAAACACCGTCTGCTCCGCTTCCGCCTTGTCCGCCATCGCCGCCATCACCGCCTTGTCCGCCATCACCAGTTTCGTTATTGCATTGTCCGAAGAGTCCAGATCTTTCAAATCCTTGTCCACCTTGTCCACCAGCACCGCCTTGTCCACCTTGTCCACCTTGAATATAGGAATCTTCAATATTCGTATTTGCACCATTCGATGTAATAAATATACCGACTGAATTTCCACCGCCATAACCACCAGTACCACCAAAACCACCTTCGCCGCCGCCGCCGCCGCCGCCGCCGCCACCGCCTTGTCTAATTAATGAACCTCCAACACCGCCGCCGCCACCGCCGCCACTACCTTGTTCACCTTCTCCACCTTCTCCACCCATTGAACCCGGAACAAGAAAAGAGCCTATTATATTTGGTGTTCCTCCAGACATGCCTATTGTTCCTGTCACACCTACGCCACCGTCCATACCAGCTGCTCCACCACAAGGGTCGGGGTTTTGAAAACAAATACAAACTCCAATATCTGCATTATCAAGTACAGACGAAGAACCTGCACCTCCCGTACCTCCATTACTTCCCATTCCCATTTGTCCGGGTTGTCCATCATCACCAAAGAAAAAAGGGTTATCTACCCAAAACGCTCCTCCTAAACCACCATTTCCACCATTTCCACCACCAGCACCACCGGCTTGCCCATCACCATCTTCACCGTCTTCTCCTGCGGTAGTATTATCCATGCCGGACATTCCCGACTCACCGGCAGATGCTGCTCCCGGTAGCACTTGACAACGCACAATATCGTAATCAGAACAGCCCTGTAAATGAATACCGTAGGTGGACATACCTTCCTGCCCTGTCGTAGGCGCATCGGCAGTGGTGATAGTGAGGTCTTGTAACCGAAAATTGACGGCACCATTCGCCTGAACAGCAATCAGGTGTTGGGCTTCGGGTGGTCCGCCGGGGTTGTTGGCTGTACGGTGTATGGTCGTACCTCCTGCTATACTGGATTTAATCCACCCCGGACCATAGCCACCTTCAAGGGTAATATAACTGGATAGTTGTATCGGCTCATCGAACTCGTAAGTTCCAACGGTCATTTTGATGACTGTGCTGTTGCACATTGCCATATCTATGGCATTGGGGAGGTTGGTAGGAGAGCTTTGAGAACCGTCTCCGTTGCCGTTTGGCGTGACATAGACGTTGGTACATACAGATGTTCCGATAGTACCTATGCTGACTGTCGCACTAGCCATATTGGTACATCCGTCAGGACTGGTAACTACTGCCGTATAAGTGGTGTTGACATCAGGCGAAGAAGAATATATAGGTGTATTAGCCACTGAATTACCTGCTTCATCAAACCATTCTACAGTATCACCGCTTGTTATGGAAGCAGAAAGGATGGCACTTGCACCCGGGCATACACTCACCTGTGAAGGAAATATGCTAATGGTAGGTGTACGGCTTACAGAGACCAAGACTTCATCTGTGCTGACACAACCGTCACCGTAAGTGGCGGTCAAGGTATATACGGTATTTGATGCGGGGCTAGCTTCTGTTGTAGCAGAGTTGGGGTCTGAAAGTCCCGTGGTTGGTGACCATGAATAGCCGGTAATATTTGGTGAGGGGGATGTGCCTATCAATGTTGTAGTGCCACCAACACATATTGAGGTATCAGGTCCGGCATCAACGGGTGGGTTGGGATTATCAACTACATCAATGGTGTAAGTGTATGTATTTGAGCCTGTGAGCGGACAAGCATCATCCGCAACTTGTACGGTAAAAGTGTAGGTTCCGACATCATCCGGTGAGGGAGTCCAACAAAAAGTACCTGTGGGCAAAGTCGCTCCATCGGTGGTAAAAGTAGCACCGGGGATAGCTTCATTCCATGTCATCGTGACGACCTGATTGGGATCTATATCGCAGGCTTCTATTTCAAAACAAACACCCACTTCGGAGCAGGTCGGTATTTCAAAATTATCGGCATTGCCACAGGCTCCGTCTATATCACTGGCAGTGGGCAGGGTGTTGGCACAATCAACAACGGTAAATTGCATATCGCGCACGACTTGTCCTATTTTTATACCATCTCTATACTCTTCCACCAATACGCATAATACACCGACTTGTATAGCAGAAGGTGTAAAACTAATCGCTCCCGTAGCTGGGTCAATGGTGACACCACTTGTGGTCATCAGAGGATTTGTTCCGTTAAAAGGCATGGCATAAATAGTGGATATGGCGGGGGCAATTTGACAATTGACCAAACTAAAAACAAGTTCGTCGCCATCAGGATCCACTGTACCATGATTGTAAAATACTTCCTGTCCTACACAGGTAAAAGGCGTAGGCGCATTGAGAAAGGCAGGCGAATTATTGCAATCCGGAAGTGTATTATCAAGTTGAGCGGAGATGTAGAAATCCTGTCCGTCGGGTAATACAAGCGTTGAGATAGCAGCATTCCGACAACATTCTGTCCACGACAGTACCCAATCGTTGCCTCCGGGCGCACATTCTGGCAAGGTCATCGTACCTTCATAGACGTATCGCTGAACGCCATAAACGCCTCCTTGTCCGAGACACACATCCGGTTGTCCGGGACAAAGCGGTGTAATGACTTCCGGTAGTCCTTGCCTAAATACCGTAACCGTTCGCATGGCAGCACAAGAGAGAGATGACACTTGTACCGGATACTGAAATTCGGGTAAAATACCATTACAATCTGCAAAAAACTGAAGCCTGACAAGATACTCATTCGGACCTATACATTCATAAGTCAAATCTGCACCCATAGCGTGTGTGGCTTTTGCTTCATTGGTCATCCATATCATCATCCCGAAAAGGGCAATGAACATGCTCGCATATCCTTTCATAGTCGTAAAATTCTTCTTATTTAACTTGGCTATCAGTTCATAGTTGCCAGTTCATAGTTCATAGTTTTTTACAATCTTTTGTAAATTACTGATTATCAATGTCAGGCAAAATCAGACGAGTAGCCTTTAACTTGAGTTACGAGTTGGCGAGTAGTGAGTTACGAGTTGATTAAATACATTTCTTTTTATTGTATTCGATAACCCGAAAACCCGTAGCTCGAAACCCGGATTTACTTCGTGATTTGTTGATTTGCAACTCGTCACTTAAATACATAGCTTCGCCATTTGGCGAGTATTTCGTCAGTAGAGGTTGTGCTAAAATGTTAGGATTTGAACCAAGTGTGATTAGTCAAGTTCAACTTTGTGATTGTGGACAAGGGCTTTTTGAGCTTGACTTTGAACCGCCTGAAGAGCAGTACATCGTTTTTATTAGGTTATCAGTTTATAGTTGTCGGTTCATAGTTCATAGTAACTTACAATTCAATTCATTTTAAATTACTAATTATTAATGTCAGGTCAACTTATACGGATAGCCTATTTTTAGTTGTTTAATTTGTGGATGAATTATTGCTATTGGTAAATGGTGTTTTTAAAAAATGTTTTATTCCTTTTTGTTGGTAAAAAACCTTTTTACGGAGTAGTCAGTATTGCAATAATAAGTAAAAAAATAAACAAAAGTTATATTTGGGTCAAAAAATAATCATATTTTTAGATGACGAATAATCATATTTTAGGTCTTTTTTCGTTTTTGGGTCATTTTTTTCATTAAAAAATAAGATTATAACTTGCTTTAAGTACCTTTGGTTTGAAATAAAAGTAGTGAGTGAGGAGTAGTGAGTAGTGAGTTGCGAGTAGTGAGTAGTGAGTAGTGAGTAGTGAGTAGTGAGTAGTGAGTGAGGAGTAGTGAGTTTTTACGCTCAACTCTTTACTCTTTACTCATCACTCATCACACTTTACTCGCTACTCGCTACTCTTTACTCACTACTCATTACTCGCAACTTCGAGTATTATGGAGATTTCTATTTATGAGCGTTTTAAGTCGGATAAAGCCAAAAAGAAAAAGAACTTTGTGGTACTGATAGACCCTGATGATGTCAAAACACAAAATATTCAGCAAATTGTTGACCTTGCTGCTCGTGCAGAGGTCGATTGTTTTTTTATGGGCGGTAGCCTGATTATGAATGACACGCTGGATTACTCCATTTCTCAAATCAAAGAGGCTTGCAATATTCCGGTGGTGTTGTTTCCCGGCAATTCCCTCCAATTGAGCTATCGTGCCGATGCCATGTTGTTTTTGTCCCTTATTTCGGGGCGCAATCCTGAACTCCTTATTGGCAAACACGTCGAAACCGCTTCCTTTTTGTATGCCAGTCCGTTGGAAATTATCTCTACCGGATATATGCTCGTTGATGGTGGCGTGCCGACTTCTGTTTCGTATATGAGCAATACCTATCCGATACCTTCCAACAAAGCCGATATTGCGGTTTGTACAGCACTTGCCGGAGAACTTATCGGCATGAAACTTATCTATATGGATGCAGGCAGTGGTGCCAAAACCCCAATTCCAACATCCATGATTCAAGCTGTAGGTGAACGCCTTAAAATCCCATTAGTCATTGGTGGTGGCATACGCACGCCCGAAAAAGCCCTCGAAAATGTACAAGCCGGAGCAGATGTCATCGTCGTAGGTAATGCTATCGAAAAAGATCCTTCGTTGATAACCGACATTGCCGCTGCTGTGCATTCTCTCAATACAGCTTGAGCAAATTCCAAATCTCAAGCACCAAATTCCAAAAATATTTGTGTTTGAATTTGTCTGTAAAAAATACCAATTCTCTAATTGGTTTTCCTTTGACACCTAAACCTTGTGCTTACCCGAATTATTATATTCGTGATTTATTGATTTATGATTTGTTTTGCAATCTACCAACAAGTCATATTTTCAATAAAACGCAAGTTATACATTTAAATTTAGATAAAATAATATAAATAATTATTTAACAATTATTTATTTTACTAAAAATCTGGACTCATGTAGGAAATCAGGTGGAATGTGAAGTAAGCCCAAATCCTATAAGGTTTTCGAAAACCTTATAGGATTGATTATCAGCATTTTATCCCAATTTAAAATAAAAACTAACCTGTATTCCACCTGATTTCCTACATGAGCCAAAATATGATTCAGTGATTTGCAAAACCACTTTCTCCACTTTACTGTTCTACTTTTATGGAACACCATAAGCATTCATCATCAAAAATATTTCGCCCCGGCTACCGCATTCGCAAAGCATACTGGACGACATTTGTTGTGATGATGAGTTATATTTGGTTCTTTTTGAAAGCCAAAATATTCGGAAAACACTATGCAGATAAGCGCATTTTTGATGTACATCTACGCAATGCCGAGCGAGTTAAAAAAACGATTTTGCATTTGCAGGGTTTGTTTATCAAAGTGGGTCAGTTGCTTTCCATTCTCACCAATTTTCTGCCCAAAGCCTTTCACGAACCGCTCGAAGCCTTGCAAAATCAAATCCCGGCACGCCCTTTTTTCGAAATCGAACGACAGATAACAACTGAACTGGGTGATGCGCCGAAAAATGTATTTGCACATTTTGATGAAGATCCGCTGGCTTCTGCTTCTATCGGGCAAGTACATCGGGCTAGACTGAAAACAGGCGAAGATGTGGCAGTCAAAGTACAACATGTCAATATCGAAAGTATTGCCGAAGTGGATTTGCGGGTTATGGAGCGCATTGTGGGTTTGGTGGCGTATTTTTTTAATATCAAAGGCATCGAACACGCCTATACGCAGGTGAAAAAAATGGTGGAGGAAGAGTTGGATTTTGAAAAGGAAGCACAATCCATGCAGTTGATTGCTACTAATCTCGCTGACGAATCTGCCTTGCGTATCCCGCATATATTTTCGGAATATTCTACCCACAAAATACTGGTCAGTGAATATTGTGAAGGTGTAAAAATCAGTAATACCGAGCAACTCAAAGCATGGAATATTGACCAAACCGACCTTGCCAACCGCCTTGTGCATGCTTATTGTAAAATGGTGTTTGAAGATGGTTTTTATCATGCCGATCCGCATCCGGGTAATATCATGGTGCAAGCCGACGGAACGATTATTTTCTTGGATTTTGGTGCCGTAGCACATCTTCAACCTAATATGCGGACGGGTTTTTTGTCCTTGATTGATGGTGCAGTGAAAAATGATGATGAAAAGATTATTGCGGCATTGGGTTCGATGGGTTTTATTTCGGGTAGCAAAGATTCGGGCGAAATCGCCGAAAAAATTATTGATGCCCTGCGTCAATTTATTCAAAATGAAGTGCAAATCGAGGGTTTGAATTTCAAAGACATCAAAGTGAATCCTTTTGAAACGAGCTTGTTCAATCTCGTCCGCGAATTGGGCATCAGAGGGATTACCAATACGGTACAAGTACCCAAAGAATTTGTGTTGCTCAACCGCATGGTCACGCTCCTGTTGGGGATTTGTAATACGCTGGATTCTAATATGAATCCTATTGCCACAGTACAACCTTACCTTCAAAAATATATACTTGGTGAGCAAGGTAATTTTGTCAAATTCATTACCGACCTTATTAAAGGCAACCTGACGAGTGCCATCGCATTACCCGCCGAAATACAGAAAACCATTAAAAAAATGCAAAAGGGAGAACTCGAAATCAAGCTCTCCGGCACCACTGAGCGCAACCGAATCATTTACGTTTTGGGGCAGCAATTTTTATATACAATATTATTAATTATTTCGCTTATTTTTGCTTATACTTTTTATCAAAATAATACCGTCTCATTCAAACCATATACGACTATCGCAACCGCTTTGTTCTCCTTTTTATTATTGAGGTCGATGTGGAAAAACAGGAAGTTGTTGTGAGTAGTGAGTAGCGAGTAGCGAGTAGTGAGTAGTGAGTAGTGAGTAGTGAGTAGTGAGTTGACGAATCACGAATCAACGGTTCAACGAATCACGAATCAACGGTTCAACAAATTAGGAATTTATGCAAAATATTTGGTCTTATTTAAAAAATATATTTCGCGAAGCGGAGGAGAGTTCGCCTTCCCGACCTTTTATTCATGAGACCATTATGCGGAGTGAAGCGGAACAAGCGGGGTACATGGAATGGAAGGAAAATCTGGCGCGACATCGGCTGATGAACCGCTTGGGGGATGAGTATGCTACGCATCGGATTGATCCGGAAAAGGTGGACAGGGCTTTAGACTTTTTGGATACGCCTTCTATGAAAGGTTTTGTGATTCACGCGCCGATAGGGAATTATAATTTAATGGAATTGAAGTATTTGATGGACTACCTCAAGGAGCGAACGCTGACAGCAAATTACCGTATATACTTATCCGACAGGCGTATTTATCAGCGCAATAAAAAGCAGGAAACCGTAGAACGACATTATCTAAAACCCAAGACACAAGTCAATGATAATGAGCAAATTAATCAGCGATTTGGCAATATTCGTATAGAATTGATGAGTAGAGATGATGTGCCTGTAAACCTTAAATTCAGCGCAACAGGGTACAGCGACAGGCTGTTTGAAGAAGCGGAGGATTTTCGGATATTAATGAGTATTTTGACAAGATAGTGTCGGTTTATTTTCGTAAAAACGTATATAAAATGTCGTGCCTTCTCCCGGCGTAGAATCCACAGAAATATCGCCGTTATGCTTTTCCATAATTTTTTTGCAGACCGATAAACCAATCCCCGTTCCCATGTATTCATCCTGACTGTGTAATCTTGCAAACATCCCGAATATTCTCTGATGATATTGTTTATCTATCCCTATCCCATTATCTTGTACCTGTAGATTACCCACTTCGTCAGCATATATACTGACAGAGGGTTGGTGAGCATCATTATACTTGATAGCGTTTTCTACAAGGTTCTGAAACAGCACCACCATCTGCGTCCTGTTGGCATCCACTACGGGAAGTTCGCCTATGGATAATTGTACATTTCTGTGTTCCAGCGTTGCCCGCAGGTTGTTTTGTACGACCAAGAGAGCATCATTTAAATCTATAGGTTCAGGTTGCAGCTCTTCCTGTTCCAATTTTGAATATTCCAACAAATCGTCAATGAGCATCGCCATTTCTTTAGAACTGCCGGTGACATAATTCAAATATTCCACAATATGTGGGTTATCCGGATATTTTCTAAGCTCTCTTTCCATTAATTTTACAAAATTGGTAATGGTGCGAACAGGAGCTTTCAACTGATGTGATGCTACATAAGCAAAACGTTCTAAATCTGCATTTGCAGTATTGAGTTTTTCATTATTGACCTTTAATAAATTCAATAATGCTTCATTTTGATTTCGCTGCCTTTTGTCATCTGCCATATATGTAACAAAAATGGCAAGGCAGCATAGATTGGAAACAAAAATCGCTGTAATTCGTGCAACTTGAGTGACATTATAGCTCAATGGGCTGACACCACCACTGATAATGTACGCTTGAGCAAAAATCAGTAAAATCATCATCCAAATAAACAAAACTATACGACTTTGCCATCTTCCGTGAAAAATAGGCAGCGTAATGATAAGCGGTGCATAAAAAACTTCGATACCGGAGTTTTTTCCAAAAATCATCATAACGGCTGCTATAATAACGGGCGTAAATATATGCAGGGATAGAAATGCTATTTTGTATTTTTTTAACCTTTGAAAATATAAGATAACTGAAAATAAAAGAAGTACAATGATAATAACAATAACATCATAATATTTGTGATTAAAAAAACTGTATATCGCAGAAATAAGGCTGCAAGACAGTATGATAAATGTAAACTGATTGAGCAACTTTATACGACGACATTCCTCATCTCTGCCAGCGCATTGAGCGATGCCAATAGTTGAGATACTATGCCATAGAGATGTGATGTCACTTACCTTCATTTATTTAAATTGAATTTATGTTATATTTGTGAATGTATTTGAGTTGAACTTCACTCATATACTACATTATAAGATAAGGAAAGTGTTTTAATGTGGTAAAAACTTTTGCTTGGAGTTTAAGGGAGTGACAACAAAACGATTTCAATTATCTGTAATATACTAAATTTAAGTTAATATTGGAAAAAAAACCTCAAATTTGTGAACAAAAAACGCATTATAAATATTTCTAACAAGTGATTAAATCCCGCTAAAATAGCTTAATTCCTGTTCAAAATCCAGATAAGGATGTGCTTTTTTGAGTTCAGATGTTTGATTAAAATATTGTTGTAAAAAATTTCTATGTTGTTGAGAATCAGCATTAAAAGGGCGATGCTGCATGGCTTGTTGCAATTTCTCAATGCGCTTGATAAGTTCCTCAGTAGCCTTGTCAAAATACACTTCGCCGAACCGTTCAAAAATATATTTTAAAGCCACCTCATTTGGATGTATCATATCTGCATGATAAAAACGATAATCCCGCAAATCATCCATAATTATCTCATAAGAAGGAAAATACGAGACATGAGCAAACCGGCGGCAAAGCTCATGTACAGCTACCAAAAGGGTGCTTTTACTCAATTTGCTCTCTACCAGTCCATCACGAATATGCCGTACCGGACTCACCGTTAGTATCACACGTACATCAGGACGCAAGGTTTTTATACGTTCCAACACCGCAACAAAGGGCTTAGTAATCTCATCCACTGTAAGTAACTGCCGTTCAAAAATATCCGCAGGCAATTGATGACAATTACTCACCACTTTCTCCAGTTTTTTATGATAAAAAACGTGTGCCGTACCAAAAGTCAATATCAATACATCCAGTTTTTCGAGTTGCCAATGCGCTTTTTGAATAGCTGCATTGATTTGATTGACACATATAAATTGGTCAGTATGCGAAAAGCGACTATGATGCGAAAAACTATGCCAACGCTCCTTATAATAAAAAACATCATCCACTTTAAATGCCTTATTTTCTATCACGTAAGACAGGCATTCAAGCACAGAAATCGGATTATAAATAATACCAAAAGGATTGAGGTTTAATTGAAATTTGGCATCCGTCAGCCGCTGCCCGATATTTTCTGCGAAGCATGAACCCATGCTCAACAGGCTGTCTTCATGACGAATAGGCATAGCAGTAGGAGCGCATGATATGGATGTACGAAAATCAGTCATTCATAAATATAAAAAGCTATCCCGATATGAGATAGCTTTTAGTTATAAATATTCAGAATTATCCCTTAATTTAGGCTTAGTGATTAGTTGATTAGTGATTGGTTAGTTATGGACTTTGCATAGTGAAAAAGGTCTCGATAAAAAGGTTTAGTTTATGAACATAAAAATCTAATTGTATTTTTTTTAATGTATAATACTTGCTTGGTTCTACTGAAATAAGGATATTTTTGAATTATTTTATAATAATAAATAAATTATAAAATAATTTTAATTAATTTAAAAATGCCTATATTTCAGTGCGACCTTGCAATGATATTTTCATATTTTGTACTTTTCACCTTTTCTTGACAATGTTAAATTAAAAAAATAAAAGTATGTTTATTCTTAAAATCGGAAATCTGCCCCGAATTTGAATTAAAACTTGTCAGACATTTTGAAAATCTAACGATACTACATATCTTTTATAGTTCTTTGACATTGAAGGCATCATAGGCATTGAGCAACAAATGTAGCTTTTCCAGTGCCCTTATTAGTATTTTTAATCCG
>CALIZI010000370.1 GCA_938028705.1 uncultured Saprospiraceae bacterium
AATTTTAAATATATAACAATTTAAAAATAAATAACTTCATGTCCTATCGACACTTTTACATTTTACATTTTGTGTTTTACAACTTGTCCCGACGAATGACGGGATTTTACATTTTTCACCGCTTAATACATATGAGCGAATATTCTTTATAATAATTTAATTTTGAGTTTGTTTTTAACGAATCAAGGAGTCATTACCTGTTCAGTTTAATCACTTTTTTATAATCGGTTTGCCACTCATTGGTCATTAGGCTAACGAAATAAGCACCTGCATCAAGGTCTGCCATACTGAAATTGACCAGATTTTCACCCACTTGAAGCATTAGCGGAATACTTCTGACCAACCTTCCATGAATATCCACAATATTCACCATGACATGAGCGGCTTCTTTGATATTAATTTTTACTATGGCTGTTTCACGTACAGGGTTGGGAAATACATCCGAAATATTATTAATGTCTATGTTTTCAAAACAATCGGTATAAACCACATAATTCAGTAAAAAAGATTCGTGTGTACCGTCAAGGTCATAATTCGTCAATCGGTAATAATTTTTTGTACTCACATTTTTATCCATCACCACATAATCCATAGGTACAATGGAATATCCCGCAGCTTGTACACGCTCCACCACGCTGAAATTGAGTCCGTCTGCGCTTCTTTCCAATACAAAATAATCCGTATTTTCTTCTGTCAGTGTTTGCCAACTGATTTTGATACCGTCACAGGCACGCTCTGTATTTGCCAATGCCGCTCCAAACTCACCTAATGTAATGGGCAGCGAACATAGGTTTTCACCAAAACTAACAAACTGTGAAGCCTCTGTTTCAGGGCAAGCCACACTACTCAAAGTCAGCAGGACAGACCCTGCAAGGCTATCCTGTGCAGAAGCATAATATATGGCATTCGGGTTATTGGGATTATCAAAATATCCTGTTCCGCTTGTTGCCCATTGTACCGAATTGACATTTTGGGTTTGCCCGATCACAAAGACCGTAATCCCTGATTCGTTGCATGAAGATTGAGAATTATTTATATTGATATTGGCTTGTGGATTGAGTGGCACCATCACGTCTATTTCTGCATTGGTATCCAGTCCGTTCCACCATACATTTAGCGTTTGTCCATCGCCGTAGCCATAATTATTGCATACATTTACATTAGAACTCAAGCATCCCGGCTCTGCTATGGTGGCTGTACCACCCATATTTGTATTATCCCAATACAAGCCGATATATTCGGCTGTTCCGGGGCGTACCAAGCGTGCCTTCAAACCCGTCAGACCTTCAATATCATACAAAGGCAAATGCACCACACTTCCGCCAATAAACAAACGTATTTTGAATGGAGTGCCATCAGCTACCGGATTACCATTACCGCCGAGCCTATCCCATGCAATCGTATTATTACCTGCCTGCACTGCCCGAGCGGGAAAGGTGACATCTTCCTGACCGCTATTGGCATAAGGCGGAAAGTCCAGAATAATATCCGCAATACCTTCTATATTGGTGTTAAACGTAATGAAAATCTCCCCCGTACCACACTCGTCAAGTGCCAGCGAACTGACCGTTATTTCTTCTACACCACTCGGAAATTCGTTAATATCCGGGTCATTCACAAATATTTTATATTCGCTCAATGCGCCATAAATCGCATCTGCATTGCCATTAATGGATTTGCGGGCTTCGGTCGGATTACCTGCATTGTACTCACTTTGAATGATTCCATACCGATTGCAGGCAATCAGCCAGTCACCACCCCAACCCGGATTGGCAGGATTACCAATTTCTATCGAAGTCACCACTTGTTCGGGTTCGGTATAAACATAAAAAGTAGAGTTGAGTCTTGGTCCCGGTCCCGGAGGTACACTACCCGGTCCGGAGCGCATGCCCCATTGATAGGACCACAGCCGACCATTAATGACATCGTTTGCTGCCGAACTTGAGTCAACTACGCTGATGTCCCAATATTGACATCGTGCGCCTATCGTAGGCGTTGAAAAATCAGGCTGATCAGTAAATTCGATGTACCAATCGCCCGCTACATTGGGTGTAAAAACAACGGAATTGTAACTACCCGAAGTAGGGCTACCCGCTCCGGCTTGCGTAATGCCGTTAGGACCTTGTGTGTTTTCTGTATAATTTGCTATGGTGTTGGGAAAGGGAGATGATGTGCCATTAAGGTTAAAACCTGTACCATCAAAGACATAAAAAGACGCACCGTCAGGACTGACAATACGAACATACCACTGCTCACTCAAAGCTACATAAATTCGCTCGTTGGCAGGGTCAGCTATGCGAATATGCAGACGGCGGTCTTCCGTAAGTCCGGGATAAGCAAACTGCGCTTTATCATTCAACGATATACCCGCCTCACAAGTAGGACAAGTAATCAGTTGTAAAGTTCCCTCTGCATAACTACTCAGACTGACCAATAATATCAACAGGCTAAGAAGATATAATTTCATGAGTTTGATACTTTTTATGTTTCAAGATGTGTATAGTATAGCTCAACACATTATCAGGGATAATTTGTGGATAAATTTATACTCTACTAATGATGAAATTATATATAGAATGGTTGCAAGCCTTTAACATTTTATTTATTTTTTTAGTATAAATGTTAAATTGTGACAGGATAAATTCAATATATTGATAATCAATATAAATATTTATAAATGAAATTATTAATATAAAGTAAAGAGGAAGGGATGTTTATTAGGGAAATGAAAGGGGCTTAGATACTTAATTTACTTTGATTTTGGCGGCTCTTTTCAAATATATAAATTCTCTATAAATAATCAAGGATAGTGCTATACTCAATAGCACAGTTAACACAATAGTTTCAATAAAAATAAAAGTAAAAGTTCCATCAAAAATCGGAAGAATGATATGTGAAAATATACTTACTATAAAGATGAGTGCCATAATTGTACAGCTATTCTCGCTATTAGAAAAAAAGAGATATGAGCTATTCCAACAAGGGGAATTCGACTTGAATTTCCCCTGCGATAAATCTATATACAGCGTTCATTGACATACAAGGCAACAAATCAAAGACTTGTCTAACCTTTT
>CALIZI010000371.1 GCA_938028705.1 uncultured Saprospiraceae bacterium
ATGTAGGAAATCAGGTGGAATACAGGTTGATTTTTATTTTAAAGTGGGATAAAATAGTGATAATCAATCCTATAAGGTTTTCGAAAACCTTATAGGATTTGGGCTTGCTTCACATTCCACCTGATTTCCTACATCAGCCAAAATCATATAATACAAATTATCACATTTTTCTATTTTTGTTAATTTCTAAATTATTAAAAATAAAAATATTTCACTCGCGTATTATCGACACTTTTTTTATATTAAAAAATATATTCCTGATAAATTCTGGATTCATCAACACAGAGAGTAAGCCAAACAATTGATTTTTAAGCCATTGCGAAATTAATTACGAATCACTACATTCCCCACCTGTTTTTCAACCAAATATCTTATGAAATACTTATACACGCTTTGTATCATATTTTCTTTTTGTCTGTTTTCCGCTGTTCATGCAGAAGAATGCGAAGTTACATACGCACCTTGTGATTCCAACAATATTATCTCTTTCAGTCCATTGAGTGTTTGTAAAGATGCCACACCGAATATCATTCAACTGTCGAATGATATTGGAGGTGTCATTGGTAATCATACCTACATTATTGCTGATATTAATGGAGATATTGCTGCCTGGGATGCTAATGCAACTTCTTATGATATAAATACATTAGCACCCGGATTTTATTTGGTGTATGGTGTATCTTATCAAGGTATTCTTAATATACAAATAGGAATGCCTATCAATTCCATAAGTGCTTCTGATTGTCTGACACTATCTACCAATCCTCTGTTAATTGAAGTTTCCGAACTGCCTTCTACGGCAGTCGCAGGAGCGGACATAAATACCTGTAGTGCTACTTCGATAGAATTGGATGGAAATTCACCACAAGTGGGTACGGGAATGTGGACGCAGGTCAGTGGCAATACGGCGGCTATTTTAAGTCCCGGTCAGGCTTCTACCATTGTGACGGATTTGATGACGGGTAGCTATCAATTTGAATGGTCTGTCAGTAGCGGAAACTGCCTGATTTCGAGAGATACCGTCGAAGTAATTATTGGCAATACATCATTTCAAATAGATACCATTTATGTCAGTGATGAAACTTGTTCTGAAAATAATGACGGTACGATCACCATAGAAGTGAGTGGAAATACATCAGGTCTTACTTACGATATCGGCACTATGTCGGTCACAACAAGTGTCGGTCAACATACCTTCACCTCACTTCCTGCCGGAAATTATCCCATAACTATTTCTGATAATACCGGATGTAGTGCCAATGGCAGTGCTGTCATTGCAGAGCCTGATTCATTATATATATCGGCTATTGCTACGGCAGAAAGTCAAGTCGGGGCTAGTGACGGTTCGATTGATCTGTGTGTAGAAGGTGGAACGTCACCTTATCAGTCTCCATCCATATCACCAAATTTTCCAGTATTTACACTTCCTTTAGGTACTTGTGAGGGCAATTATGAAGTCAATAATTTACCCCCCGGTGATTATGTATTGACGATTGAAGATGCCAACGGATGTACTGCAACAGATACCATTTCAGTGCCTCCCGCCAATTGTACCATAAAAATTGACTCCGTAACCGTAGATAGCCATGTGGCTTGTCATGGTGATTTGAGCGGACAAATAACCGTCTATGCCAGTGGTTCGGATGACTACGAGTTTTCTAATAATAACGGAACATCTTATAATAACAGCAACAGTTCTACATTTGCTTATGGCAATCTAGTCGGTGGAGATTATCATATTATTGTACAAAACAATATGGGCTGTGCCGATACGCTCGCCAACCCTATAACCATCATAGAACCTGCAGATTTTCTTACTACGGGATTGATGACAGAAGATGTATCGCAGCCCGGAATGAGTGACGGACAAATCGAATTTTGTCTTAACGGAGGAACACCGCCCTACACTGCAACTTATACGGGCAATGATACCGGAACAACAGGCAATTTTACAGATGTCGGTGGCAATTGTTCCGCTGATTTTGAAGCTACCGGATTACCTGCCGATACTTATGTTATTGAAATTATTGATTCGATGGATTGTCCAACAACTTTTGATGTCATTATTAATGACTTTGATTGTTCTACATTTTCGGTCAATATCACTACCAATGATGCACTTTGCAATGGCGACAATACCGGAAGCATAGCCATTAATACATCTGGTGGATTTGCGCCTTTTGATTTTGTTATATATGATGGATTGACATCGGATACTGTCTCCACAAGCATACCCAATCATACCTTTATTAATTTGCCCGCAGGGGAATACGCTATTACTGCCATGCACTCCAATGAATGTGCAGAAGTCAATCAAATTTCCATTAGCGAACCATTAACCATTACCGTAAATAACAGCATAGTCAATAACCCGACGACCATTAATGGTACAGACGGAGAGATATGCTTTACGCCCACAGGCGGAACCGGAAATTATACCATCACAGCCGACTGTGGTACAGTCATTCAAGGTAGTGGCAACTGCGGAGGCAGTTATCATATTCCCGGATTAGAGGCAGGCGTTTGTAATATTGAAATTAAAGATGAAAATAACTGTGTATATACTCATGTAGAAACCCTTTCAAACCCCAACTGTGTCGGGTTTTCATTGGATGATGTAGAGTCAACTAATATATTATGTGGCGGAGAAATGACCGGAACGATTACCGCAGTCGTCACCGGTGGTCAAGCTCCTTATCAATACTCTATTGACGGAGCCATGAACTCCGTCGGAAGTACCAATAGCACCTACACTTTTGCAGGGCTTTCTCCCGGTATGTATAATGTGGTGGTTACTGATGACAGAGGATGTTTGACAAGCGTTTCTGTCGTAGAAATTACAGAACCCGATGCACTCAATGTAACAGTCGAAGCTACTGCCACTTGTTCGGGCGAAGAAAGCGGTGGCATAGACATCAGCGTGACCGGAGGTACTTCGCCTTACATATATTTTTGGAATACAGGCAATGCAGAGGAAGATATTGACCAACTCGCCGCAGGCACCTACATAGTCACTGTCACTGACGACAATTCCTGTACCTACGAAGAAACCATAGAAATATCTGAGTATCCTGCTATTACCGTAGATGCAGGCATGAATGTCATTATTGATGTAGGTGATTCTACACAAATCAATGCCAACATTTCAGCTACACAAGATTATACTGTTAGTTGGTCACCAGCCAGTGGATTAAGTGACCCCGCTAGTCTGACGCCTGTTGCCAATCCACTTGCCACAACACTCTACACCCTTAGCATCACCTCCGATGAAGGCTGCATATATACCGACAACATTACCGTACAAGTCAATGCACTGCGCGATGTCATAGCTATTCCTTCTGCCTTTACACCGAATGGAGACAACGAAAATGACGATTTTAAAGTATTGATACAAGGTCAGCATGAACTACTTGAGTTCTACGTTTTTAATCGTTGGGGAGAACAGATTTTTTACTCCACCGACATCAATACAGGTTGGGATGGCACGTATAAAAACCAAGACCAACCCATAGGTACTTATGTATATCTTGTCAAATATCGTAGTGCATCAGGTAGTTTGGTGGACAAAAGCGGAGACGTAACTTTACTGCGCTAGATTGAATATAGTTCCCAAAAGTGGGTATTATACATTAGACTTGTTTAAACTTAAATATTTTGATTATCATTGTTTTATTAATTAAAAATAATTTAATTTAATTAAAATAAAAAATATTTTTTATTTATAATTTTAAATATTTATATAAATTGTTTTTTATATAAATTGTAAAATAAGATTTAATTTATAATAATTTATTTTTATTTATTAAAATTAATCTAAATCGTTGATTATCAAGGTCAAACAAGTCTATTAATTGTTTCAAAATTTTCCGTATTTCATAACGTAAAAGTTGTCAGACGAATTCTTTTGTTGAAAACGAATATCTATCAAATAACCGGTGCATTATAAAACAACATTCGTCTGACAACTCTCCCCGCTCTGATTTTTGGGAACTACATATTCAACTTGGGTTAATGTTTTGGTAGAACAAAACTGCAAAGTTTTATCAACTGCCATTCACCCTTCACTGAAAAGATACTACTTTAGTAATTCCATTGTCAAACCGTTTTACACGACCTATCTTTTTATTCATAAAATCACTTTAATAATGAAAAAAGCCATTTTACATTCACTCCTTATATTATTTTTTGCTTGTGGCATAGGAAAAGGAGTAAACAACCCTGAAACTCATGTTCTGCGAATTATGCTGACCGAAAAGGCAGAATCTGCCGCTATTATCACAGATTATACGTCGTATGGATTGACCGAATTGAAGATTGTCAGTCTGTCGCAACCTCTATATGCTACAACGGTCAACCTCAATGATACTGACCTGACAAGACTGCTAGAAGCATTGAAAGCTGACGACAGGATTGTTTCTGCGGATAAAACAGAACAAAATCCAAGCAATTCAAATTCTACCAATGATGGTTTTGGAACATCGCGTCCTAAAAATAAAAATTAGGTGCTGTTCTAACAATGTGTTCGCCAAATTAAAAATTACAAATTGAACGTGAATAGTTTATTTATTTTTATTTTTGTAAATAATTAATTTTTAATTAAATATAAATTATAATTTAATTTTATTAATAATCAAAAAACACTGAATACCCAATTTGGCGAACACATTGGTTCTAAGGGAACTCGCAACAAATACCCTAACCAACCGGACTTTGGAGAATTTCAAAAGGGTACACAAATTAACCCAAGTTGAATATGTAGCCCCAAAAAATCAGAGCGGGGAGAGTTGTCAGACGAATTCTTTTGCTAAAAGCGAAGATATTATCAAATTTGGACTTTGGACAAAATGGGAATTAGGAAATTGGAAAATTAGATTTATAATTATAACTCATTGATAATCAATTGAATAAATTTTATTAATAAAATAAAACATGTAATTAATTATTTTTTGTAAAAATCTAAGAAAGTCCCGATAGTTATCGGGATTACCTAATTTCGGGTGTGATTCGTTTTTGTACCCATGCTCATTTTTAATTTTTATTCAATAATGGACGGCATTGGGCTTGAATTTGGGCTAAAACTCGTCAGACATTTTCAAAATCTACCGATGAACTCATTTTTTCCGACAAAGTTTAAATGTCAGACGAGTTTTAGCCCAAATTCGGAAAAAATATTCCATCCTAAACACAAATATATTATTATTTTTTAAAATATACTATCGTCAAGTTAATTTAAAATTCGTAAAATATTGATAATCAAAAATATTAGTGGGTACAAAAACGAATCGCACCCCCCAATTTCCCAATTTCCTTTGTCCAAAGTCTAATTTGTGTACCCTTTTGAAAAAACTCCTTAAAATCATTAACTTTGAGCATAGCGAATCTACCAATAATGCAATAATCAGAATTTCCCGATTTTCCATTATCCAAATTTTAGTAAAGCATAAACGCATGAAAAAGACCATTATATATTTACTCATTACTACATTTATCTTGGCTTGCAATGTACCGCGCCAAGCCACCGAAATTAAAGATACCGTAACTAGGACGGAGCAAGTTACCATACCCAAATTTCCGCTGACCATGAACAAAGTCCTGATGGCAGACAAGGCGATGGTGGTGACAGCACACCCATTGGCTTCGGAGGTGGGTTTGGAGGTCATCAGGAAAGGCGGTAATGCAGTGGATGCTGCGGTAGCCGTACAATTTGCTTTGGCGGTGGTATATCCCGTAGCCGGAAATATTGGTGGTGGCGGCTTTATGGTTGTTCGTTTCAAAGACGGTAAAACGACCACGCTCGACTTCCGTGAAAAAGCACCGCTTGCTGCACACCGAGATATGTATCTTGACGAGGAAGGCAATGTCATTGCAGGTTTGAGTCGGCGCGGACACCTTTCCGTAGGTGTGCCGGGAGCAGTAGCCGGGATGATTCAGGCGAATGAACGCTACGGAACGCTGCCTTTCAATGAATTGGTCGCACCGTCAGTACGATTGGCGAAGTATGGCATTCCACTCACCGAGCGAGAGGCAGCCGCCTTGAACAGAAACCAAGAAAGTTTTGCCACACACAATCGGCACCAAACTGCTTTTCAAAAGGATGCGCCTTGGGAAGCGGGTGACATTCTTATACAAACCGACCTCGCACGCACGCTCCAACTGATTCACGATAAAGGTTTTGACGGTTTTTACAAAGGCGAAACGGCAGATGAAATTGTGGCTGAAATGCAGTCGGCTAATGGCATCATCACACACGAAGACCTTACAAAATATGAAGCCAAATGGCGTGAACCGATTGAGTTGGATTATAAGGAGTATAAGGTGATTTCTATGCCGCCACCTTCGAGCGGCGGTATGGTGCTTGCTCAATTGTTGAATATGACTGAGCCGTATCCGCTCACCAAATGGGGTTTTCAATCAAGGGAGAGTGTACACCTGATTACGGAAGCCGAGCGACGTGCTTATGCCGACCGTGCTGAATATATGGGCGATAGTGATTATTATGATGTACCTGTCAGTCAATTGATTAGAAAGGAATACGCAAAGGAACGTATGAAAGATTTTGACCCAAACCATGCTTCGGTCAGCAAACAAATTACCGCAGGTGCGATGCCCGAAGGCGAACAAACGACGCATTTTTCGATAGTGGATGCAGCGGGAAATGCCGTTTCTGTCACCACTACGCTCAACACCGGTTATGGTTCAAAAGTGGTGGTCAAAGACGCAGGTTTTTTGCTCAATAATGAAATGGATGATTTCAGTGCCAAGCCCGGCGAACCCAATCTTTTTGGTTTGGTAGGCGCAGAAGCCAATGCCATAGCACCCGAAAAACGCATGTTGAGTTCCATGACTCCGACGATTATTGAAAAAGACGGTGACTTGTTTATGGTCGTCGGTACGCCCGGCGGTTCTACGATTATTACTTCTGTTTTTCAGACCTTTATTAATGTAGTCGAATACGGTTTGCCCTTGAAAGATGCGGTACACAATCCGCGTTTTCATCATCAGTGGCTGCCCGATAAGGTTTTTATTGAAGAAGATGCACTTGCACCAAAGACCATAGAAGCCCTTGAAAAAATGGGACATCATATCGAGAAAAGAGGAAATATCGGACGTGTGGAAGCTATCCTAAAACACCCCGATGGAAAAATCGAAGGCGTAGGCGACAGACGTGGAGACGATAGTGCGGCAGGGTATTGATTGGTTGAACAGGTAATCAGATAATTAGCTTGGTAATGTCATGTTTTAAAAATAAAAATATGTTTGCGTTTAACATGGGATATTTTTTCCGAATTTGGGCTAAAACTCGTCAGACATTTAAACTTTGCAGGAAAAATATGACATCATCGGTGAATTTTAAAAATGTCAGACGAGTTTTAGCCCAAATTCAAGAGCAAAAATGCCAACTATATTAAATAAAAATCGAACATGACATTGTCAAGTTAGTTTTTTTATAAATAAAAAAAATATTTTAATAAAAAACATTATTAAACTTCTGAATATATGCTAATTAACATGTTCAACCAATTACCTGATGGCATGTTCAACCAAACCATAAGTTTTTTAAAACTTATGGCTATCTTGTATAATAATATGTTATTGTTTTGTAATTTTACGGTAATAGTCAAGCACACTTAACCATTACAACACTTTATGGCATGTAATTGGTGGGCTTAATAAATGATCGGACAAAATTAAGTAATTGATTATCAGGTGTTTGAATCCTGATTTTCACAACCTATATGTTGTCCTCATCCTTACTTATACTTTTCAGAACCTAAATTCACTATAAAATGCACTGAAATTCAATCACCAACCTAGCTACTATCCAATGACAAAAATTGAAATTATCGGCTTTATGGTAGAGCTGATGATATTCGGCGTGGCGGTATGCCTATACCTGTACACCGTCGGTATCTTTTCGTTCAAAGACCATAACAAGCGCAAACGACAAAACGAATTTATCAGCCAATATGGCAGGTGGATGCGTCCGCTTTCGTTGATACTTATGGCGATTATGGCGGTCAATATCGGTTTACGATTTCTGTATTGACACCACTCAATTGAATAGATTGTTCAGTCCTTCTTCCATCATATCTCCTGAACATTCTTCCAATGCTGCATTGAATTTTTTGAGCGCATCACCATTTAATGCTTTGCGGTGTTCTGAACGTATTTTATTACACTCACGAATCATTGAACCTAACTTATTGTCTTCAAAATTTTTACGAATACAAGTACACACTTCTTTCGCTTTGGCTTCTGGAGTAAGCGGTATATTGCAACTGACTATACCTGTGAACAAGGCACTTATTAGAATGATATGTTTCATCACTGGAATTAAATTTTAATATGAATAATGCTGCAAATATATAAAAACATTATTCACCTTGACCGGATAACTCTACGAAAAGTATGTTTTTTTCGACTTATCAAATCAAAAAAATAGAAAAATGGATACCGTTCAAACAAAAATAAAAAAGCATCAGGAAATATTAACACAATATATCAACGACCTTGCCGACGAGAAGAATGATTCTATCGGCAATGATTTTAAACACCATGCTATTATAGACAAAAAAATCAACCATTTCCAATTGGTGAGAATAGGCTGGCGTAACAAGAAATATATCTACAAAGTGCTTATTCATATAAGTATCAGCCCGGAAGCAGGTAATATTTGGATATGGAAAAATGATACTGAAATACCGATTGACGTAGAATTAGCCTTAGAGTATGGTGTCATCAAAAAATACCTTACAGTAGGTTGGCTGACAACTGACGTGCAGGAAGTCGCAGGTTATGCAACAGTATAAATAAAATTTGCATTTTCTTAGCCCCTTTCAAATCTACCATTGCGAAATTGCAGGTCAATAATTTTCTGTTGTTCTGATATTTTAAGTCGTACATCGCAGGATTTTGATTTGATTTGAGTGGGATACCAAGCTCTACCTTCTTTCACAATAAGTATAGTGCCTTCAAAATCGCCAAACCAACAAAATGCATTATCAAATCCGTCAATATATCTTTGCGGTATATCAAATTGATAGGTGTTTATCAGTGCGTGTGAGGTCTTCATCGGTGTATGTACGGGTGTACCGATTTCATTGATTTTCAGTATCTTATCCATAGACCATTCCTCGTCAGAGCGATAATTTAAAGTTGGTCTGACGACAAATTCAACAATATTTTTATCCTCGTCGAAGAAATAAAAAGACTGCCCGATACCCTGCGACCAATAGGTGATTTCCGTTCCCGTTTCTTTATCAGGCAATATTTTGATACCTTTTTGTTTAATAAAATTTAATGTATCTGCAAAGTAATTTTCGTAAATCAGAAAAGCAAAATGATAAAAATTCTCCGCTTTGGTTTGTACTTCAAATAACAGTTTTGTTTTTCCGGCTTGAATCGAAAATCCCTTTTGATTATCGAAAATCCTAAAACCCAAATCGCTGTAAAAGGCTTTTTGTTTTTCGATATTTTTACTCAATAATGCGATTTCTAAAAATTCCATTATTAATGATTTATAGTACAAAAAAGCCACAGATACAAAGTATCCGTGGCTTTTAAATTTTTTATTTCACTAAATATTAAATTAACTTTACTACGTATATTCCGACTTACTCGCTACTCGCTACTCGTAACTCACTACTCTCAGACTCACCTACTTCGCTGCTTTCTTCACTGCATCCACCGGATAAATCATACGTCCGGTCTGCTTAGTATTTTTCGTTTCTTTTCCGGTATCGTGTAGGATTTTATGCACTTCTTTGACGGTTAATTTTGGATTGACGGAGCGCATAATACCCACCAATCCGGCTACATGCGGACAAGCCATTGACGTGCCGCTATATTCTTTGTAAGCATTGCCCGGTACGGTGGAGAGAATATCAACACCGGGAGCGGCGATACCCATTTTTACATCGCTCACATAATTTGAAAAAGAGGCTTTTTGTTTCTTGGAATCTATGGCAGCCACACTAATCACGCCCTCCACACCTGCGGGAACGTAGTCCTTCGCATTGCGGTTGGAATTACCTGCGGCAACTACCGTAATGGCACCTTTTTTATTGATATATTTGACGGCTTTCGTGTATGCACGTTGGCGACTGTCGTTGCTCGGTCCGCCGAGTGACATAGAAATCACGTCTGCACCTTTGTCGGCAGCTTTTATCATACCACCGATGATGCCCTGTTGCGTACCACCGCCATAATCGCTTAATACTTTGATACTTGTGAGCCTGACCATAGTATTATCAGGCGAGAAAGCAGCTACACCTTTTTTGTTATTCGTGACCGCCGAGACCGTTCCGGCACAGTGCGTACCATGTCCCATTTTATCCATATCGTAGCGTTTGTCAACGGACTTATAATTGGCTTTGATGTCCTCGTGCTTGGCATCAATTCCGGTATCCAAAACAAAGACGCGGGCTACTTTTTTAGATTTTACTTTCTTGGAACGCAATAGATTGTACAACTTATTCATTTCAAGCACCTCCAATGCCCACTGACCATTTACGCTAGGGTCATTCACACCATAATCTATCTTATTATTCGATGTTGTATTAGATTCAATGGTTGGAATAGCATAGACAATTTCGTTTTCTTCCACATCATCTGCATAGCCCGATTCGGCGAGTTCGCGCATGATGTCTGTGCGTTTGTGTTCATATTTTTTCGGAATATTTAATACATAATAATCATCCAAATCCGTAATGTCTTTATCACCGATATTCGGAAAAGCAATATCGTATTCAAGATTGTATTTATGAATGACATTATTTAATACTTTAATACTTTCACCGTCTTTCACATCCACCAAAATCTCTCCTTGATTATCGACTTCCACTTCTTGTGCAAATGACGCTTGCATTTCTCCCAAATATATAAATTTCAAGAACATAACTACTCCCAAAAGCATAGCGATGAGCGCAAGTTTGTTTTTACTCATAAAACTGAACAGCACAGACAAGACCGACATAACAACGGCATCTCGCGCAAGGGCAAACATTTTCTGCGACATATCGCCGTCTTGCATAAACAAGCCGCTAAGGTAAGCGACAACGGAAAGCAATAATGCCTTACCGAATAGATTGCCCGCCCATTTTTTTTCTTTAAAAATAAACCAAAGAATGAGCGAAAGTAATGATGCTATAAAACCGTAAGTGTAGAGCATGATGATTTTTTTTTATTGGTTGATTAAACACTAAATGAATGTAAAATGTAAAATAATGGCTCTACGGTGAAAAGTATGGGTAAGCGTAAAGTCCGGCTATCAAAGCTATAAGGTTTTCGGAAACCTTATAGCTTTTAGGTCAATTCCGAAGTTAAATATGAAAGAGAATTTCACCGACCCACACTTTTTACCGTAGTACCAAAATAATAAATGTAAAATGTAAAAGTTGTATAATATGAAGATATAATTCGTTTCTATTTTATTAATTTTCAAATTTTTAAAAATAATAAAATTAAAAATGTTTTATTCGCGTACTATCTACACTTTTATATTTTACATTTATTATTTTACATTTTACATTAAATTAACTGTTCAACTCCCTCAAGGAGAGAGTGTTGAAAATGAAGTAATATGTACCGGCGTTCCCCACATAAATACGGAGGCAAATTCTTCTACCTCGCGGGCTTTTATGGTGACGGTTGCGCCTTCTTTTTTGAGTTGTTCGGGGAAATTGACGGGGCGATATTCATTGGCACCTGCGATAATGCCCCAACAGCCCGGACCCAGATTTTTATAAACTACTTTTCCTGTAATGGTCATTTTTTGTTAATGATTATTAAAGTGATTGGTTATTGATTAGACGAATTTTTCTTGTGGTCGTCTATTTTCTAACATACAATATAGGTCATTTTGTTGTGAATCGGGAAATTTTAACATTTTTATAGTAAAAACGAATCACGAACCACGCTATTTTTAAAGCATCTACATCTTGTTTACAACCACTACATTTTAGGCTTGATAATTGAAAGGTGATTGTAGCACCGTCAGGCTGACGGTATTGCTTTATATTGTTTTTTTTAAAATAATTATTAAAATAAAAAATTATTTAAAATAATTTTATTTATAAAAATATAAAAATTGCCCGATAAAATGAATTATAAAATCTTCTTTATTTTAATACAACTCACTTTAGTTAGCACCTTATTCGCACAAGAAAATGATATTAAAAACCTCGTCTTTGAAGGTGCGGGAATGCGGGGCTTGGCTTATTGCGGTGCTTTGGCAACTTTGGAAGAGCAGGGCTTGGCAGCGAATGTGGAAAAAGTCGGTGGTACATCGGCAGGGGCGATTACGGCTTTATTATTTTCATTGGGTTATACGGCGGCTGAAATAGAGACGTTGATTTCGACCACTAAATTCAAGAAATTTAACGACGGGAAATTTTGGATAATCGGTGGTTTTTTTCGTATCAAAAACAAATATGGCTGGTATCGTTGTCAGCGATTTACGGATTTTATAGCTAGTCTGATTGCAGCAAAAACGGGCAACGGGGACATGACTTTTGAGGAATTTTACGAGCAGGGTTATAAGGATTTGTACGTCACTGCCACTTGCCTCAATCAGCAAAATATGGTGGTACTTTCGCGCGAAACCTACCCTAAGATGAAGCTAAAAGATGCCGTCAGGATTTCGATGTCTATCCCTTTATATTTTCAGGCAGTATTTGTAGATAGTGAGGGTAATATTTACGACAAACAACAGTCAGATAAACACTTGGACATCATGGTGGACGGTGGGATTATCGGCAATTTTCCGATTCAGATATTCGACCGTATTGCGCTTGATTCGACGGGCAAAGAGTATCGTATTCCCAACCCTCACACATTAGGTATTCGCATGGATTCGGACGCGCAAATCGAGGAAGACCAAAGCTGTCAGGATTTGGCATATTGCGATATAAATAGTTTTAAAGATTATATCAATGCTTTTTATACCTTAGTCATCGAAAACCTCAACCGCGATGACCTCACCGAAGCCGACTGGAACAGAACGGTCTCTATCTCTCATAAAGGCATTGCACCTAAAATCAGAAAATTAAGCAAAGCACAAAAGGACATGCTCATCAATAGCGGAAGAACGGCTATGGAGAAGTTTTGTGATTCGTTGGTTAGTGATTAGTTCGTTGAGCTATCAGTCCGCTGTGGAGTCCGCAGTTTTGCTAACCTGCAATTCACAAATACTCGTACTTCTCCACTGTCAATTCACTTTTGACCGTTCCGGTATGTTTGGTACTGATGGGTTCAAATAACATCAACCACACTTCCTCTTCGGCAATGGGTTTGTGTTCTACACCTTTGGGTACAATCAACATTTCTCCTTCATTGAGTTCAATGGTTCTATCTCTAAATTCAATTTTTAATGTGCCGCGAATGATGTAAAATAACTCGTCTTCATGCTCGTGATTATGCCATACAAATTCACCTTTCACCTTAGCGATTTTGACTGCTTGTCCGTTCAATTCACCAATTACTTTTGGACTCCATTGGTCATTGAATAATTTAAATTTTTTATGAATGTTTATTTTATTCATGTGTAGATAATTTGTGTTTTTAAAATAATAATTCGACAAGTTCATCCATGTAGTTGACACTTTATACGATATTAATTTTACACAAAGTATCATAAATCCGTTTGGTAAACTTTTTAAGTTTGCTAAACGTAGGCAGGGTACTAAAGTTTGTAACTGTCTAAATATCAGCACATTGCTTCTCCGATAGCTATCGGAGACCAAACTTTTTGAAGTTTAGCAAACGGAGTATTTAAATTTTGTTTTGATTTTTAAAATCAGATTCCAAAAGTGCCAAAACTTTTATTATTTAGATGAACTTGTCAATAATTCGCAGTATGTTTTTTGATTTACGAATATATGAATTGTTATTTCATTCTCATAATAAGATGGCTATCATCTATATTTTTAATAAAGCATATCCAAAGTCAATGTAATCTTATTGGCTGAATATTTTAGCAAAAAAATACGTACTTTTGAGCCGCGAATTTTCTTATAAAAATTCATGCCTTTTAAATTTGTAAAGACAGAGGATTTTCTGTCTCTTCAAGTAAAGACAGAACACCCTCTGTCTCTTCAAACTTAAAAATATGTCCTATATCATCGACGCTATCCGCACCCCAATCGGCAAATTCACCGGCACCCTCTCCCCTATCCGCACCGACGACCTCGCTGCCATTCCCATCCGCGAATTGGTCAAACGCAATCCAAATATTCCCACCGATGCCTATGATGATGTCATTATCGGCTGCGCCAATCAAGCCGGAGAGGACAACCGTAATGTCGCGCGTATGGCTGCGCTATTGGCAGGTTTGCCCTGGAGTGTGCCGGGCGAGACGGTCAATCGTTTATGTTCGTCGGGCATGTCCACTGTCATACAAGCGCATCGTGCCATAAGTACGGGCGATGGCGATGTCTTTATTTCCGGTGGTGTGGAACACATGACGCGCGGACCGTGGGTGATTTCCAAAGTCTCCAAAGCCTTCGGACGCGATGCACAGATGCACGATTCGAGTTTCGGTTGGCGATTTGTCAATAAAAAAATGCACGACCTCTACGGCACAGACGGCATGGGCGTGACTGCCGAAAACCTCGTCGAAAAGTACAATATCAGCCGCGAAGACCAAGACCGTTTTGCTTATAATTCGCAAATGAAAGCTGCCAAAGCACAGGCTTCCGGCAGACTTCGCGAAGAAATCGTTCCCATCGAAATACCACGCCGAAAAGCCGACCCCATCATCTTTGAAAGCGACGAATTTATACGTGCCACCACCACAATGGAAGCCCTCGCCAAACTCCGCACCGCCTTCAAAAAAGAAGGTGGCAGCGTCACCGCCGGAAATGCTTCGGGCTTGAATGACGGCGCAGCCGCCATGCTCGTCGCTTCGGAAAGTGCTGTAAATCAATACAATTTGAAACCAATTGCCAAAATCCTCTCGTCGGCAGTCGTGGGGGTAGAGCCGCGTATTATGGGCATCGGTCCCGTTGGCGCATCCAATAAAGCCCTCCAAAAAGCCGAACTCACCATGAAAGACATCGACATCATCGAACTCAACGAAGCCTTCGCCGCACAGTCGCTCGCCTGCATCCGCGAGTGGGGCTTGGCAGACGATGACCCGCGCATCAATCCCAACGGCGGTGCTATCGCTATCGGGCATCCGCTTGGCATGTCAGGCACGCGCATCCTACAGACCGCCGCACTTGAACTGCACAAGCAAAATAAACGTTATGCACTTTGTACGATGTGTGTGGGGGTTGGGCAAGGGTATGCTACGGTGATTGAGAAAGTGTAGTTGCGAGTTTTCGAGTAGCGAGTTACGAGTTTTTTTAGTATTTTTGATGAGAAAATAAATAATCGCCTCATTTTAAAACCTTTATTATGACAGAACTGTATGTCAATAATTTTCGTGGGTTTCGGGATACTTTTATTCCGATAGATAAAGTCAATTTTTTAATCGGGGAAAATAGTACGGGGAAGACTTCTATTTTGAAGTTGATTCGGGTACTAAGCGATAAGAGGTTTTGGAGCAATTTTGATTTGAATGCTTGTGGTTTTCATTTTGGATATTTTACTGAATTATGTGATGAAGATTTTTTTGAGATTGGTTTTTACTCAAATGATAATTTTGATTTTAAAATAAAATATCAAAACAGCACAAATATTTCCATTGATAATATTAAGAGTGATTTATTAAATAAGAAAAAATATATAAAGGATTTGACTTGGCTCACTCCAACAAAAATAATTGGATCAGAGTATGTCTATGATAATTATAATCTCAATTTTTCTATTAACGGAGAAGAACGGGATGCCTTTCAATTAGCATTAAACAAATTCGGTCAAGACAGCGGTTTATTTGATAAAATAGAAGTGAAAATATTGGGAGATGAGCAAACTTCACCTTTGGAGATACGGATATTTTTCGGAGAAAATAATATCAAAATATCCAATGTCGGTTATGGTGTCTCACAAATTTTGCCCTTGATTATTGAAGTATTGGCAAAAGAAAAAGACATGTGGTACGCCATCCAACAACCCGAAATTCACCTCCACCCACGCGGTCAGGCGGCTTTCGGCGAATTGATTTATGACACACAAAAAGCTGATAATAAGACTTTTATCATTGAAACACATAGCGATTATATCGTGGATAGATTTAGATTGTGTGTCAATAAAAACAAAGAAGAAACGCAAGACCAATTTCAAGTATTATTTTTTGAACGGACGAATGACGGCAACCAAGTCACCCCGATAAAAATACAATCTAACGGCAAATACGCCGCAGACCAACCTCAATCATTTCAGGAATTTTTCATTAAAGAACAATTGGAACTTATTAAAATATAATCCCATGTGCATCGACCAATAAACAAAAAAAGATTTTAGAATCCACGTAGCGTAACGCCTCCGGCTTGCGCCGCGTACTACATGCACAAGCGAGACGCATTATGCTACGGAACGCAAGCCGGAGGCATTACGCTACGTTTTCAAATGAATTCACAAAACAAATGGCAAAAAGAAGCATCATAAAATACTTCCTCATCTTCGTCTTGATAGTAGGTGCGGTAGCGGCGTATTTTGGTTACGAATTATACCAAAAAATATTCGGTAGCGGTGTCGATTTGAAGGGCAAGCAAACGGAGTGGTTGTACATCGAAAAAGGGGGGAGTTCGGATGAGGTTTTACAAAAAATAGAGGACAAAGGTTTTGTAAAAGATATGGAATTGATGCGCTGGGTAGCCGGACGAAAAAACCTTGTCAATCACATCTATCCCGGACGCTACAAATTGCGTAATGGTATGAGTATCAATAGTTTAATTGATTTGTTGCGCTCCGGTTCACATACACCGTCGAGGGTGATATTCAGCTTTGCGCGGACTGCCGAAGACCTTGCCGGAAGAGCTACCCGCAGCATTTCCGCCGACTCTATCGAATTGCTCAAATTGCTCGAAGACATCAATGTACAAACCCGTTATGGCTTCAATGAAAATACCTTTATGTCAATGTACATCCCGAATACTTATGAGTTTAATTGGGCAACAACGGCAGAGGAATTTGTAGAGCGTATGGCGAAGGAATACAAGCGTTTTTGGAAGAATGAACAACGCAGTGAACAGGCTCAAAAAATTGGTTTGACGCAATCGGAAGTCACTACACTTGCTTCTATCGTACAAGCCGAAACCAATATGGCAAAAGACCGCCCGCGCATTGCCGGAGTATATATGAATCGCCTTGAAAAAGGCATTCCACTCGAAGCCGACCCGACCCTCGTGTATGCCCTCGGCGATTTCAACATCCGGCGCGTACTCAACAAGCATAAAAAAATCAAGTCGCCTTACAACACTTACATGAACAAAGGCTTACCGCCCGGACCGATTCTCCTGCCTTCCATTCCTTATATTGATGCGGTGTTAAATTACGAAAAACACGATTATATATTTTTCTGTGCTAAAGAGGATTTTTCGGGTTATTCTAATTTTGCCAAGACCTATAAACAGCATTTGCGAAATGCTAAGAAGTACCAACAAGCACTTAATAAGCGGAAGATTTATAAGTGATAATGGATAAATGAAATGAGTGAATGAAATGAGTGAATGAGTGAATTTTGAATGACTGAATACGGGAACAAAATGGTTCTTTGACAATTTGGGTGGTAATACTTTTTGAAATGGAACTCTGCCCCAAACCTACAAGGTTTTCAAAACCTTATAGGTTTATAATCAGCGAGTTATCTCTGTTTTTTACACCAAAAATAAAAAGAAATAATTTTACCACCCAAATTGTCAAAGAACCAACAATATTCACTCATTCAGTCATTCAAAATTCACTCATTAGCCATTATCGCATTTCAACATTATCTCATTAAAAACCATATACCGCAGCAAGCACAAAGGAAGCTAAATTATTGGCAGACATATAATCTGTATCAATAAAAATATCTTCAGAAGACATATCAAGTCGAACTTCGGGAATCAGCGTAAGCGGACCAACTCCTATATTTCCACTTAGCGTAATTGCCATTATATTTGCATTCACATCACCTAGATAAGTCGAAAAATACTCTCCGCGTATGCCAATAGCCGCTAAGTCTGAAGCCGCATATTGCAAGTACAAAGCACTGCCCAAAAATCCAGCGGCATCCTCGTCCATATTTTGTATGTTACCATCAAAATATTCACCTGCATTTGTGGTGTTGTAAGTACCATTAAATCCGACATAAAACTGGTCAGAAACATCCCAACCTGTACTCAAATCCACTTGAAAAGTTGCACCGGAAGATATATCGCCCATGCTTGCTGTTCTGCCATTTAATGTGCCGTCTTGGTCGCCGTAAATGACATTGAGGTAAGCACTTCCTGCATCGTTGGAGTAGCCCAATTGTGCGCCAAGCGAGTACGTTCCAAAGGGATTCAATTCTGTATAATCGGTTGGATTTAAGATACTTAGCATCGCAGAAAAATTATCCGACAGTGCAATATCCGCCTTCAAACCCGTATGCGAAAACGGTCCGTTGGAAAACATATACGAAGTCGAATAATTAAAATTTGCCGTAGGCGAAATCACTTCATAACCCAAGAAAGTATTAAAATTTCCCATAGTCAAGGTCACTTTATCGCTCACATTCCAATAGGCAAATAATTGATTGACAATAGATGAACTGCCACTACTCAAAAAGACCGCATCCGCACCCTTCGGACCAAATCCCAAGTCAGCTGTAAAACCAACTTTTCCTTTTTCTCCGCTAGCAATCAAGTTGACCATACCAAGCGCGAAACCCGGCGTATTGGCAAACGAACTGCCCGGCGCAGCACCATCCACAGGCTTATTGGGCGCAGTGATATTTTGTCTGAAATAAGTATCCACCGAGCCACTAAATGAGAAAACCGCTTCTTCTTCCTCTTGGGCAAATACTGTATTGATAGAAATTGTAAGGGAAAGTAAAAATAAAAGTAATAATTTGATGTTCTTCATGATAATTTACTTGAATAGTTAAAAATTTTATAGCAATACTGTCCAAGTAAATTTTGCTTCAAAGCTACTTTTTTATAACTTTGACATTACGATAATAAGAGGACAGTATTATGCTGTTTTCTTTGATTTCACTCCCGGTAGGTTTGGCGACTCGTCGGGAGTTTTTTTGTTTGGTGTGATGGTGTTTTGGTGTTGTAGTGCGGTGGTGTTGTAGTATCATAGTGTTTAGCTTCGTAAAATTAATAACACCAGCACCACGATACTACCGCACTACAACACCACAACACCACAACACCACAACACTATTTAACACTAAAATTATAAGCGATATTTTCCATATCCTGATAGGCGGATGCACCATGTTCGGAGACATCCAAACCTCTTTCTTCCTCTTCTTCTGATACACGAATACCAACAGCTTTTTTGATTAAAAATGCAACACCAAAAGCAAACGTGAAGGTAAAAGCACAGACAGAAAGTGTACCTATTAACTGTGTAAGGAGTTGCCCCATACCTGCCATTTTACCAAAAATACCAACTGCTAATGTTCCCCAAATTCCACAGACCAAGTGTACGGAAGTTGCACCTACGGGGTCGTCTATTTTTATTTTATCAAAAAAGATAACAGAGAATGGGATAATCATACCTGCGATAAAACCAATGAGTATCGCAGAAGTCGGTCCCATCTGGTCGGCACCGGCAGTGATACCCACCAAGCCGCCGAGAATACCATTTAATACCATAGAAAGGTCGTGCGATTTGAATTTGAGATAAGAGACAATGAAGGCACCAACTGCCCCCGCCGCCGCCGCGAGCGAAGTGGTCACAAAGACCAGCGAAACGCTTGCCGCATCTGCCGAAAGCACTGAGCCGCCATTGAAACCAAACCAACCAAACCACAGTAAAAATACACCGATGGCTGCCAGTGGCATATTGTGTCCGGGAATGGGTTTGATACCGCTTTCGGTGTATTTGCCGATGCGCGGACCGAGTACAATCACGACTGCCAAAGCTGCCGCACCGCCCATCGCATGTACAAGTGTAGAACCGGCAAAATCATAAAAACCCATCGCATCGAGCCAGCCACCGCCCCATTTCCACATACCCGTAATCGGGTAGCAAATGGCTACCAGCAAGGTCGCAATGAGCAAAAACGGACCGAGCTTGATGCGCTCCGCGACTGCTCCCGAAACTATGGTAGCTGCCGTAGCTGCAAACATCCCCTGAAAGATAAAATCTGCCCAATAAGTATAATTTCCGTAGGCAGAGGTGAGGTCGGCTTCAGATGGATTGAGCCCAAAACCACCAAATCCGAAAAATTTCCCTGCGAAATCTGCGCCCGGATACATCAAATTGAAGCCGACGAGACAATAAGTCAATAAACCAATGGCGATAATCATGGCATTTTTGAAAAGAATATTGACTGTATTTTTGCGTTGTACAAAACCCGCCTCAAGTGCCGAAAACCCTAAGTGCATCACAAAAACCAAGACCGTTGCAATGAGTATCCATAAATTGTTGGTCAAAAATGCAGCTTGATTTGCCGCTTCCATTGCCTGCTGTGCTGTTATCGTTTCCATATTTATGATATTTAGTGCTTAGTTAATTATCGTAATTTCAAAACAAATCATTAACTAAGTTTATGTATTTTTAATTTGTTAATTTATTATAAATACTAATAATTTATTGAAAAAAAAATTAGTATTAGTCATTCGTTCTTAAATCGCGCTTTCGCCGACTTCACCTGTACGAATACGAGTAACACTGGCTACGTCATATACAAGAATTTTACCATCGCCGACTTCTCCTGTTCGCCCCGAACTGATGATAGTTTTGATGATGTCTTCCACCTTATCGTCGGTGGTTACAATGTCGAGTTGCAGACGGGCGATGTAGTTGGAATCATAAACACTGCCCCGATAGACCATTTTTGTTCCCCTCTGCAAACCAAAACCTTTGACATCGCTGAGGGTGAAAAAATTGACTCCAATACCTGCCAAAGCGTCCTTGATTTTTTCAAATCGGGAAGACCTGATAATTGCTTCTATTTTTTTCATAACATATTTAGTTTTGAGTGAATAGTTGGTCATAGATAGATAAGTCTGAGAAAAGCCTTTTACTTGTGTTTGTCAAATTGATAACAAAAGTATTTTTTGATTAAAAAAATGATAAATAATTGGCTTGTTTATGCCAAAATTAATAACAAAAAATCACTCTTACAAACGCATTTATACCCGTTGAAACCCGATAATATGTCAGACTTTTTCAATTCGTATTGAATAATTGGTAAGATTCGATTTGACAAAATTTATATTTGGAAAGTAATGTGACCAGAAATTTATATCTTGTTTAGTAGAAATGATATTTTTTCAAAAAAAATAATTTTTTTTATTGAAAATAATTATAAAAATATTTTTATGATTAAATTTTTAAAAAATAATATCAATTTTTGCGTAAAAAATGATTTTTAATAGAATATTTTTAAAAAATAAATAATCGCAATGCGTTCATTTTTCCATATTATGAAAATTGGTCCCGGTGCATTCAGATTAATTTTAGCACTAATTGTAGTGGGCTTTCACCTCTCCCGTTATGTGTTTATCGGCAATGCGGCGGTGTATGCTTTCTTCATATTGAGCGGTTATTGGGTATCCAAAATGTATGAAGAAAAATATATATCTGTAAAACGCGGAATCGGCATATACTTAGTCAGTCGAATGTGGCGAATATATCCGATATATTGGTTGGCTTTAGGCTGTTCGATGCTTATAAATTATGCGCTGTACGGGAGTCGGTATTGGGATAAAATTGCTACATACCACACACTCGAACAAGTCCACTTCGGGTTATCCAATTTTACGCTGTTGGGTTATTGCCAAACGACACCCAAGTTCCTCTCTCCGGCATGGTCATTGGATATTGAAATGCAATTTTATCTGCTCCTGCCACTGATGATATATTGTATCCGACGAGTCAATATACGTTGGTTGTTGCTAGTATCTGTGGTCCTAATGGTGTGCGCTTTATCGTATTATGGTCGTATGTATCGAAGTATTTTGAAATACCTGCCTTACTTCCTCATAGGCATCGCTATGGCAAAAGGTATGCGTTTTGATTTTGTACGGGCGAAGGTGTCCTTATGGATATTATTGGCGGTTTTGGGGCTACATTTTGTGATGCCTGTTTTGTATCAAGAAACTGTATTGAGTAAATTTTCTATGTATAACGTTCATTTAAATTACGTCTTACCACTTATTATTTTACCTTATATACAGCATAATATCAACATTCAAAGTAAAGGCAATGATATGATGTATGGCGCATTATCGTATATTGTATATTTATTTCATTGGGTTTTGATTATACCGTATCTGTATTATTACGGAGAACTTTCCCAATTGCAGAAATTGCCTTATACGGTCATTTATCTTTTATTATTGACATTTATATCTATACTTATTTATATCTTTTTTGATAAAAAAAATGAAAAGAGAAGAAAAGCGTGGGTTAGCTTCGTGATTCGTTGATTTGTGACTCAATACTCGCATTAATTTTCATTATTGTTGGATAATTTATTTGTTATTTCCTTATCTTTGAGGTATATGAGTAGCGAGTGACGAGTAGCGAGTTAGTGAGTATTAAGTTACGAATAGACTTGTACGACTTTGATAATCAATTATTTAGCGTGAATTTTATTAACTTGATATAATGTCATGTTTTAAAAATAAAAATGTATTTGTGTTTAACATGGGATATTTTTTCCGAATTTGGGCTAAAACTCGTCAGACATTTAAATATTGCTGGAAAAATATGACATCATCGGTGAATTTTGAAAATGTCAGACGAGTTTTAGCCCAAATTCAAGAGCAAAATGCCAATTATATTAAATAAAAATTGAACATGACATTGTCAAGTTAAGATATTTATTATATAATAAAATAATAATTATGAATATTTAAAATAAATAATTAAAAATATTTTTAATTTCAATTAGATTAATTAATTATTTTGATAATAAATAATATTTTGATAATCAAATTTTTAAAAGCCGTACAAGTCTAATAAACGAATCACAAATGAATTACCCGGACTTAAAATTTTGGCAAAAAAGCCGTCAGCTTGCCGTTAAAATTTACCGCTTGGTACAGGCGTTCCCCGAACAAGAGCGCGAAGGCTTGTGTCGGCAATTGCAGGATACTGCTTCGCAAATACCCACAGATATTGCTATTGGTGCCAATAGCAAATACCACGAATTTGCTATTCGTCAATTGCAAATGGCAAAGGCGGGTTTGTATAAGCTCGAAACGCTAATACTCATTGCAGAGGATTTGGAGTATATGAATGAAGATACACTGGATGAATTATTGGAAGATATTACCGCTTGTCAAAAATTAATGGACGGCTATGCACGTTCTATGAATAAACCTAGAAGTCAGTAAATCAGTGGATTAGTGAATCAGGTAATTAGTTGAACAGTGGATTATTCTGATTACCTGTTCAACCGTTCAACCAATTCACCGATTAACCATAAACTATGTCAAGAAAAAAAATTGCTTTATTAGGTCCTTGCTATCCCTATCGCGGGGGCAATGCCTTATTTATTTCGCATCTGTACGAAGCACTGGAGAAAGAGTTTGATGTCGAATTAATCAATTATAAGTTGCTGTATCCCAGCCTATTATTTCCCGGAACGACACAATATGATAAAAGTGATGAGCATTATTCGGAATTTACGGGTAAGCGAATGGTCAATTCTATTGGTCCTTTTTCGTGGTGGCGGACGGCACAGTATATTAAAAAAATGAATCCCGACTTGGTGGCGATTGATTGGTGGCAACCCTTCTTTGGTCCTTCCAATCGCGCGATTAGCGCGATGCTGCACAAGCACTTTCCAAACAAAATTTTATTTATTACAGAAAACGTGATTTCGCATGAGGCGCGTCGGATTGATAAGTTCCTGACCAAAATGGGACTCAAACATGCGGATAAGTTTCTGGCACTCTCCAATATCGTAGAAAAGGATTTGCCGCAGTATAGTCGCGGACAAAAAATCTATCGCTCGGAGCTGCCGATTTTCGGTTGGTTCAAAGCTGATGATGCCACAGATATTGCAGCAGAGAAAGAAAAATTAGGCTTTAGTGCCGACCATACCGTATTGTTATTTTTCGGATATGTACGGCGGTACAAAGGCTTGGATATTTTGCTCGAAGCCTTTGCCGACCTTGCCGCACAGCGTAGTGATTTACGTTTGTTGGTTGCCGGAGAATTTTATGATAAGCCCGAATTTTATGACGAAATTATCGAAAAACTCGGTATTGGGGATAAGGTAAAAGTCATCAATCAATACATTCCGAATGAGGAATTAGCTAAGTATTTTCAGTTGTCGGAGGTCGTCGTATTGCCTTACAGGTCGGGTACGCAAAGCGGTATTTTGAACATCGCTTACGGCTACCAAAAACCTGTGGTGATCACGGATGTGGGCGGCTTTGCAGAGTTTGTGGACGATGGTAAAACGGGCGTAATGGTGCCGACTGCCGATAAATACAACATTGCCGCAGGGGTACGACATTACTTTGAATTGTCAAAAACAGTAGATTTTGCAGAAAATATCCGGCGGCGGGTGGCAAGTAATGGCTTTGAAAAAATTGCAGAAGTGTTTAAGGAAATTTTGGCGGATTCGGAGTAATCGGTAGGAAAAAAAAGAGGCTAAACGTATCGCTACATCATGCCTCTCCGTTGGATTGAATTGAAATTGAATTGATATTTGTATAACGAAAATGTGGTTTAATTATTTTCCACATTGTCCGTATTTTCAGTTTCTTTTGATATATAATTCAGTAAATTAAGTACAAATTCGGAATCATTGTCGAGTATGTCCATAAAACGACTCGCTAATTCGGGGGAAATATCAGGAAAAGGATAAGTCACGCCATTCATCACATAATCATAAATATCCTCTACGCCCGAAAAATCGCTACTTATATCTAAATCATAATTATTTAATAAAAGGTCAAATGTTTCTGTCGTTAAAGACACATTTTCTTCTGTTTTACCCTCAATGGATACCACTTGGACTATCCATTGTACCAATTCTTCTGTTCCCGACAAGTTAGTTTCAACGATTTCCTGTTTAGCCTTGACCTTATTATTTGCCAGATTTTTTTTACCAAAAACATATTGCATGAAGGTAAAAGGAATGGCTAAAGTCAATAAAATCAATGCTGCAAACCGTGCAACTTTCACCAATACGGCTTTCCGGCGTATTTTGCTTTCTCTTCCTTCAAATCGGGCTTTTAATTGCATATTTCGGTGGTCACGCATGAGTTCTAAACCGCGAATATAATGCGTGACCTGTTCGGCAAATACAGTATCTACAATCATACGGGTCTCAAAGGCTTCTTTGGACTCCGCATCTAATCTGTCATAATAATAATCATCAACAAGTTGCTCAAACTGAATTTTTATCATTTGTTTTATTATTCTGGATTTTAGTATCGTAATTTTGTAATTCGCTACTCGTCACTCGTCACTCACTACTCGCTACTCGTCACTCACTACTCCTATTTAAAAAGATATGATTTAAGCGGTTCGTTTTCTGCGAGTAATGTATTGAGTTCTTTCATTGCCCTGCTTTTATAATTTCGGGCAACTTGGGCGTTTTTCAAGCCCATTCGTCCGGCTATTTCGGTCATATCATGCCCTTCCATCCACAGTGTGAGTATTTTTTGGTGATTTTTTTTCAAGCGTCCGACAATATTTTTGACATATCGCCCACGTTCTTCACTCACTACACCTTGCCAGGGGTCGGCTACGGGCATTTCATAATTTTCTTCCAGTTTTTTTCTCAACTCATTGTCACGCACTGTTTTATTGAATTTTTTGTACCACAATTTTTTCCCAATAGAAAAAAGATAGGTCTTGATATTCGATTCTCCTTTGAATATTCCCCTTTCAATGTTATTGATGAGTACAATGACGGTATCTTGAAAAACATCTAAAGCATCTTCTTTATTTCCGTTTCGCAATTGCACAAAACGCACAAAATTATCTCTGTATTGGTTATACAAATAATTTATTGCCTCGTCCGATACCCCTCCACCTGTCCTTATCGCTGCTACAATACTTGATGTCGTATGTTTTTTTCGTCTAAACATAATATTAGTTTAGTGATTAGTAAATTCATCAATGATTTTTCAAAGTTTGATTTACTAATTATTTATTTACAATTCATTTTATACCGTAAATTTACAGATAAAATTGATGTAAATGGTGTTAATAATGTAAAAAATATAGACGACCTTCTGTAGTTTGAGTAAGTGTATATTTGTTCCTTTAGAATTAAAAATGTAACCTTTGATTATATTTTTTAACAAAAAATTAGCAACCGCAAATTCAACCGCAACCGCAAATTCAATTAAAAATAAAATCACAAAGTGATTTTCGCCGAAGGCGAATTAAATTTAAAAATTGAAGTTGCAGTTGAGGTTGAGGTTGCAGTTGAAATTTATCGTTTTACAACCCGTTTTGATATACTAAATTCCTCTCCGAATATTCTGACAAGATAAGTACCGGAAGGATATGCGACCAACGAAATTGGAGCAATGAAAATACCATCATAACTACTCACCATTCTACTTTGAATAACTCTGCCATTGATATCAATGATTTCAAAATCAAGACTTGGCGGTGCATTGGCTATGCTAAATTCGAGGGTAAAATATCCATCATTCGGATTGGGTGTGAGGATAAAGGAGTAAGTATTTTCTTCGGCATCCGTAGTAGAGACATATAAAGGAACAAATACAGTTTCGGAATAGGTACAAGCACCTGTGGCATCTTCAACAAGCACCTCATAATCACCGGTCATCAGGTCAATAAATAAGGAAGAGGATTGGAAGGTGTTTCCGCCGTCAATGCTGTACATATAAGGGGGTGTTCCATTCATGGCTACTATGGCTATGGAACCTTCATTATTACCACGATCATCAGAAATGGTAAAGGAAGCAGTAAGCAGACACTCTACTTCCAATATTGTTCCCGCACAAAAATCTTGTGATTCTTGTGTAAAAAACTCTCCGGTACCGCTAAATACTGTATTTCCGTCTTGATCTACCATATTATAATTTCCAAGTCCGTAACCACAACAAATACCGTCTCCATAGCTATCAAAAATAGTAAAAGTGTAACACTGTCCAGTATCAAGACACATATCGGTGGATTCCAATGTTCCTATGGTATTATATGGACCGCCGGAAAAGAGAAGATTTTCCAGTGAATCTACCACCTCCCATGTCGTTTCAGTTGGGTAATTGTCGGTCAGAATATTTAAAGTAAATTGCTCCAAACCTCCGGCATAATCGACGGTTATTTGGGCTGAATTATTGGTGGTGTCGCGGTCAGTATCGCCATTAACATTGGTGAATACGATATCAATATCATTGACACCGGATATTAAATTGTCAATAGGAATACTAACATCTTCTGACTCAGTATAACTTAAATTCCCTGCCCATGAGACGGTATCTGAGGGAACGCCATTGAGGGTAATATGAAAATCTCCTGATGTGATCTTGTCTGCGCCATTATTGCTAATTGTTGCCACTACTTCGGTATTGGGTCTACATACACCGGCAGGTTGTTGAAGGCTAAGTACGCCGTCAATTGCCAACAAATGATTGACAATGTTTAGAAGTGTATCGTTGCGGGAAGTTGAGTCTAAGGGATGTGAGACAAATGCTTTGATTTCATAAGCTCCCACGACAGACATATCAACGGTATTGGCAAAACTATGTAAGTATGTTGAGTCCGAAAATAAGGTATCTGCAATCGTTATTTGGTCGGTCAGAGTGCCATCAAAAAAGAATCCCAGATCGTAATTTGCCAAAGGCTCTAAGCCTCTGTTTAGAATTTTTATAGTAACAATTTCATTGCTGTCAAGCATAGCTGCATTAGTGGGTTCGACGATGCTTGTAATATCCAAATCGAAGGTGTCTCTCTCGATTTTGAAGGCTACGATGCGGGTCCGGGTGACACCGGTTCCATCACCGGCATACTCTGTGGTGTACCAAAATGTAAAACCGTCAACAGGGTCAACTGACATGTGAGAATAATCTCCGAAGCGACCATTTGCATTGATGGTAGCTATACCGTCTATAACATTATATTCATCAACGGTCATTATACCGAGCGAGTCGTTTGCATATCTGCCTGTATAGCGAATACCTATATAATCATCAGGACTTGAAACATTGTATCCCAAAGCAATATTCCCAGATTTGTCTATGGCTATGGAAGGCATAAAACGGTGCATATCATCGGGGGAGTAAGTACCTTCCTGATATAGAGACCATTCTGCGCCGGGTGTTTTCCGTAATTCTACCCATCTTATGCCTGAAAGGTTGTCACCATCCGTCACATCAGTAATAAAGGACAAAACAATGGATTCGTGTGTTCCGAAATTACGAAATTTAGGAACATTCATAATGATGTCAGAAATACCACTGACGCCATCTCCACCCGCTTGAGGAATACAATTGAATATATTGCCTCCATCAAGACAGGGAAAACTATCAAAATTAGACGTAGCAATATTAATCGTTTCTACGCTTGTACTATCAGCATCATTCCAATCAATATCAAAACGAATAATATCAATTTCATCTTGCATAGCATTACCCCACGAAGCATCGTCTAGTTTGACTGCCAATGGTCGTGCATCACTGGGTGGTATATCGCCATCTGCGTCAACGGGAATAGACACCAAAAATCCACTTTCAGTATTCGCTCCCGGTATCAGTATTCGTTGCATGGTGACGATACTATCACCTACTATCAAACCTGCTTTATCAATAACGTATTGGCTCAAGTTCCCCGGATTAAGCTCATTAGTACTGATGGCTAAAGCATCGGGCCATATTCCATATTTTGGATAATCAGGGAAATTGGGAGTAGAAAAAGAATAGGCATAATATGCGCCGAGCGGGTCGGAAGTGACCGAGACGGCAATTAGTAAATTGGCAGGATCTGTAAATTCTGTAATAAACCAGCGGTTTTCGGATTCGTCAAATAGCACAATCGGGTCTCCGGCAGAAGCAGCTCCTAATGATGCCCACAAATCGCCCATAGCAAATTCCTGAATCAAATTGCCCTCTTTATCAAATACACCGACCTGTGTGACATTAACTGCCTGTACATAATAGTCTAAGCCAACATCTCCAGTAGGATCGTGTGGTGAACCAAAATCACCAATACCATTGATATTTATCAGCGGCTCTATAGGTATATTTTGAGTATATTGTGATTGTCGGATAAGGTCGGGTCCTAAATGTTCCAATTCCGGAATAACAGTATTGGAATGTACCGCTTGTGCTTTGAAATTATCAGGAGCTTTTCTATTCTTTTTAAAAATCTTTTTCTTGGCTTTAAAATCGGAGCCTGAAGCCACGAGGTCCCGTACTTCCATAGAAGTACCTAATAAGACAGCTTGTGTGACGGAAACATCGGCTTCCGTTTTTTCGACACGCACCTGCCCGAATAATGTCATACAGACAAATAATAGTAAAGTAGTATTTGTAATTTTCATAATGCTTAATTTTTAGACTTTGGACAAAGGAAATTAGGAAATTAGGTAAACCTCTCTTTTTTTAGATTTTTACAAAAAATAATTAATTACATGTTTTATTTTGTTAATAAAATTCATTCAATTGACTATCAATGAGTTACGATTGTAAACCGAGTTTCCCAATTTCCTAATTCCCATTTTGTCCAAAGTCCAATTAATTTATGCTATCGTTTGATTAAAGTAGGGATAGTTGTCAGGAAAATGTTTTTATAATTTTATAACTGAATTTTTATATTAAAAGTTTTGCTGATTCTAAAAGGTTAGAGGGCATAGTTGAATTTAAAAAAAAATAGGGAACTTTGTTATATGCAAAACAACCAAGTTCCCACTGAGAAAAAATCTCGACATAAAAGTAAAGAATTATTATCAAAAACCAATAGAGACAGACATACAGGGTACAGGACAAATCTTTAATTTCAAATTGAACTGAGAGCAATTAAGCCCTTGTAATGACTGCTTTAGCTGTCAAGTAAATAACAAGATACATTACATAAATAATTCATTTTAAATTAATTATAAAATATAAATAAAAAAATACTTAACAACTAAAGCAGTCATTGTAGAACTCGCATTAAATCATTTTTTTACTAAAATTAAAGATTTGTCCTGCACCCGACATACAATTCGTATTCCAATAGGCAAAAAGGCTTATGATATGATGCTATCAAATCGTATGTGTTTTTATCATATATTAAATGAATTGATAAAGTAATATCCAGAGTTGTTTCCTCAAGAGATTCTTGATAACATTTGGAGGTGTTCGATTAAAATAGGGAATCGTTGCAAGGCGAATGTTTGGCTACCTGTCTAACGGCTATCAGTTTATAGTTGTTAGTTCATAGTTCATAGTTTTTCACAATAACTTGAACCACAACACTTTGTAATTCTCTGACTATTAGCTTTTTACAACGTTAGAAGCATAGTCTGTCTAACGTTGGACAGTTTGATAATCAGTGAGTTATAAAGCTATTGAAATTTAGGTTATTATGATAACTATGAACTATGAACTGTCCAACTATTGACTGGTAGCCCAAATTTATATTAAAATAAATGTAAATTTAGCATTGTATAATCTGTTTTTTTGTTATATTTGCATTCCATCCTTCCTATTACAATATCAGAAGTAAAATTTAATACATTCTCCATCGGAATTAGACGTTGGCTTTATAAAAAAGCAAGTGCTGGTTCTAGTGAAATAAGGGTATTTTTTAATTATTTTGGCATGTTTAGAATTGCAGTTGACACTTTTATCCTCAAATTAAAATAATGTAAAATGTAAAATAATAAATGTAAAATGTAAATTTGTAGGACGCAAGTGGACGCGAGGTATTTCTATTTTATTGGTTTTTAATTTTTTAAACAATAAAAAAAACGAAAATATATTGTACACGTACTATAAACACTTTTACATTTTACACTTTTACATTTTACACTTTTACATTTTACACTTTTACATTTTACATTTTACATTTTACATTTTACATTTTACACTTTTACACTTTTACATTTTACATTTTACACTTTTACATTTTACATTTTACATTTTACATTTTACATTTTACATTTTACATTTTACATTTTACACTTTTACATTTTACATTTTACATTTTACATTTTACATTTTACATTTTACATTTCAAAAAAGTGTCAACTACTTTTACAGCAAATTTAAACATGCCATTATTTTACAATAAAAAATATTTATAAATAATTTCAATTAATTGAAAAACGGCTATATTTCAGTGTGACTAAGTGTTTAAAGTTGTAGCAATTAAATTAATATGCGATAAAAATAAATTTATAACTTATTATACTTAAAAATATTTTTGGTTCTTCTCGAATTTTTACGAAAAAAACTCAATGGAAGTATTTCAAAAAGCAACCGTCATTCTGGAATAAATTCAGCAAGACGTTCTGGTTTGGAGTTGTTTATTCAAGTTCCGCCAAAATCCGAGATGAATCATATTTTTTTTATACACTATGAAATACAAATGATGAACTACTACTTTAGAATGTTATTTATAGCAATTGTCATTTTGATGATCAATGCTATTACAAATCAGAGCTATGGAAAATACAGCCTGATTGATGTACAGACACTACAAGCGGATTACGATATGAGAAGCGACTCGCTGCTGCCCGGTGGCACGACCTACTCTCGCCCGCTATCGTCCAGTCTCGTTGTGCCGGATTTTGACCCGACAAAAGACAGGGTTGATTTGGGCATGGAATCCATTCACGTTCAGATAGTTATTGACAGTCCCGATGGTTTGTTATTCCAAAATATGTTTAATCCGAACCTGACACTTCTATTGGAAGGAATATCGCTCAAAGACCTTCAATGGTTTAATTTTGCACCGATTGCCGATGGTCATCTCCAACAAGACCTCAGTGCCGCACTTGCTTATGAAAACTGTACCGGACTGATCCGCCCAAATACGGTGTACCCGCGTGCTTATGAGCCAAATTTGGTGGAGGAGGTTGATTTCAACCTTGAAACGGATAAGGTCAGTTTCTTTTATTTGCATGTGCGCGGAGACCAAGGACTGAACTATGCGGTCGAACAAACACCTGCCGGAGTAAGGTTTTACAGCCCGTTTACAGGGCAGAGTATGACGCTTAGAGATATTCAATTGTCCCAGTTGAATAGTAATCATTTTGAGTGGAGAGCCAACCAACTTGAAGACAACCTCGCCGGACGGATGGGCTTGGACTTCGTCATTGAGAACTTTTATATCGTTCAAGAAAACGTCTTCAACGGCAAAAGCGTTCCCATGGCGGGCGGGGTTGACCAAGCACCATATCATATCTATGGCTACTCCGAATATACCGGTACGCCTGTATGTGAGGTGGAACAGAATGAACGGATTGACCTCGACCTTCGCGTTTTTTTGGAGGGAGCCTATGATGCCAACATCGGTCTGATGAGAAATAACCTGCTGGAACTTGACCTCCTACCAACCGCTGATCCCTGGGGGCTTTCTCCCGATATATCTGCTGATGCCATGTCCACCACAGGCAATAATGCGCCAGTTGACTGGGTATTAATAGAGTTCAGAGACCCGAAGGATCCATTAGTCAAACTACTTACTACGTCGGGTTTGGTACAACGTGACGGAGATATAGTAGATTACGATGGAACGTCTCCCGTCTCGGTTGATTTTTCGCTACGGGAGGAGGTTTATATCGTTGTTCAGCACAGAAATCATCTGAAAGTGATGAGTGCAAATCCGCTTACTGTTGGAACGAGTATTTCTTATGACTTCACTATTCAGAATTCCTATCAGAGCGGTGGGGCAGGTCAGAAACAACTCAGCGATGGCGTCTGGAGCATGTTTGCCGGAAATGGTAATATGAGTAATGAAATTACTGGTCAGGATAAGGTGTTTTGGTTTGCGGAGAATGGCTTATTCAATTTGTACACTATGCCGGATTTTAATATGGATGGAGATGTCAATGGAGCTGATAAAATATATTGGAGTGTTAATAATGGCGTGTTTTCGGCAGTTCCATAGGTTTTGCAATATGGTAGTGCTACACATGTAATGCTGTAACCACTAAGAACACTGAGGTTGAATAGACGAAGTAAGAAAACTAAGATAGTGTAAGAAATTCATTATTAATTACTTAGAAACACTTTGTGAACTCTGCGTATATTCGATTTTTGTGTACTTCGTGCGCTTAGTGGTTCAATAGCATTACATGTACAGCACTACCGTTTTGAAGTGACATAAAAATAAAATGGTAGTGCTAAACATGTAATGCTGTAACCACGAAGGACACAAAGAACACAGAGGGTCGAATAGACGAAGTAAGAAAACTAAGATAGTGTAAGAAATTCATTATTAATTACTTGGTACTACGGTAAAAAGTGTGGGTCGGTGAAATTCTCTTTCATATTTAACTTCGGAATTGACCTGAAAGCTATAAGGTTTCCGAAAACCTTATAGCTTTGATAGCCGGACTTTACGCTTACCCATACTTTTCACCGTAGAGCCA
>CALIZI010000372.1 GCA_938028705.1 uncultured Saprospiraceae bacterium
AAAATGTAAAATGTAAAAGTGTCGATAGGACATGAAGTTATTTATTTTTAAATTGTTATATATTTAAAATTTTGAAAATCAAATTATTGTTAAAAAACATTCACGTTATACACTTTTACATTTTACATTTATTATTTTACAACTTGTCCCGACGAATGACGGGATTTTACATTACAATAACGATTTTCACCTTATAGTACAGATGAGCGACTTTATTTAAAACAAGATATATAACAAGGGTTTTCCATACTGATTTTACAGGAGCGTTAGCTCCGACCCCATTTATAACCGATAACTCCGACTACCTCATAGCTGCGTAGCTGCGGCACCCTTAAAATCGCTGTAGAGTGCCGACGCTATGCGCCTGTATTAATTAGAGGAGGTATTCGTGTTACAAATGGTGTCGTCGCTATGCGCCTATAAAGGCAATACAACTACATATTTATTTTAATAAATTATTTATCAAGATTGTTGAAAAGTTTATCTAAACTATAAAAGTAGTTGACACTTTTGGAATCTGATTTTAAAAATCAAAACAAAATTTAAATACTCCGTTTGGTAAACTTTTCAAGTTTGCTCTCCGATAGCTATCGGAGAAGTAATGTGCTGATATTTAAATAGTTACAAACTTCAGTGCCCTACCCACGTTTAGCAAACTTGAAAAGTTTACCAAACGGGTTACTTATATTTTGTATAAAATTAATATCGTATGAAGTGTCAACCAATCAGATAAACTTATCAGATTGTTTAAATTAATGACATTGTCAAGTCAATAAACATCATAAACTAAACCTACCTCGCAATAACAAACTTTTTAACCGCCTGCCATTTATCAGATTGTACAGTACAGAAATACACACCCGGCGGAAGTTGAGCTACTTCGACCCTGACGGATGAACCTGTTAGGAGTTCGACCTTTGTGATGTGTTTGACTAATTTGCCAAAAGCATTGTAAATTTGTATTTGTGCCTGTGTATTTTCGGATATTTCAGCAAGCAATTGTATGCTCTGATTAGCGGGATTGGGATATAATTGAATGTCTTGTGCTACGCTCAAGTCTTGTTTGTTATTGTTGCAGGCGGCAGACATGCTGACCTCATCAATATATACATTTGCAGCATTGCCGCCCAAGAAAATTTCAAACCTTGCATTGGCATCCGTAGAATTATTCATGGTGAATGCAAATGTATGAGTCTGCATACTTGTGGTGAGGTTGAATGTTTTGCTGTCGTAAGTCGTCCAATTTGGTCCGGGACCGCCCAGTTTGAGGTCGATACTACGATTGGCACTTGCCCTTGCACGGAGGCTAATCGTGTAGGTCTTGCCTTGTTCAAAGCTCAGATTTTCTTGTGTGAAACCGGCATCCCAAGTATTGCTGCCTGCATTGATGTTGGTAATATTTGCTATACCACCTGATGCATTGGGTGAGCAACTCCATGAATCCCAACCTGATACATTGGCATCAAAACTACCATTGCTTAATGTTTCGCAAGTGGTTTCGCAACCGGTTTCCGTAAGATTTACATGATCAATATATACATTCCAGATACTAGCCCCGACCAAAAAATCGACGCTTGCATTATTATCGCTAGTATTCATATTGAAATTGTAGGTATAGGTGTTCATACCCGAACTGAGATTAACGATTTGGTCAAAATATGAGTTATGCGGTGGATTTGCCAAACCCACTTTGAGTATGATACTACGATTGTTGCTCGCCCTTGCGCGAAAAGTAATCGTGTAATTTTTACCTTGTTCGAGTCTGACTCCCTTTTGTAAAAATCCGGCATCCCATGCGTTGGCACCTGCCTGAATAGTAGTGATATTGGCAATGCCATTGACCGAATAAGGGTTACATGCCCAGTAATCCCAGTTAGCTACATCGGTATCAAAATCACCATTCGTAAGCAACTTGCAATCACCGGTTTGAATGGGCGTACCTGCACAATTACAAAAACCGTCATGTACATCATTAATGGTATTCGGGTTGCCGTCGTCACAAGTCGTTCCTTCAAGCGGGCAGGGTGTACCGACACAATTGCACAAGCCGTCTTGTTTGTCATTATACGTTGCGGGGTTTCCATCGTCGCAAGCTGTTCCTTCAAGCGGACAGGGCGTACCGATGCAGTTGCAATTGCCGTCTTCCCGGTCATCGTAAGTTGCCGGATTGTTGTCGTTGCATGGTGTTCCTTCGGGCGGACAATTGTTATCGTCACAGCCCTCTTCTTTTACAGACACATCATCAATATATACATCCGACGAACTACTGCCCACCAAAAATTCAACACTTGTATTGTTGTCGGTAGCATTATCCATTCTAAAATCGTAGGTGTAAGTCTGCATACTTGTACCGAGATTGGCTGTTCGATATAAATAAGAGGTATGTGGCGGACCTGCCAAGCCCAATTTGAATGCCATGCTACGATTGTTATTTGCTCTTGCGCGGAAAGTAACTGTGTAGTTTTTGCCCTGTTCGAGCCTTACACCTTGCTGTGAGAATCCCGCATCCCAGGCATTTGCCCCTCCATTGATAGCGGTGATATTGGCAAGTCCGTTGGAGGATAAAGGATTGCAAGCCCAAGTACCCCAGTCTGCTGTATTTGTATCAAAACCTCCATTGGTAATCAGTTCACAATTATTTTGTATGGGTGTTCCGATACAGTTGCAATTGCCATCGTGCTGGTCATTGGTGGTGTTGGGGTTGCCGTCGTCACAGGGAGTGCCGGCGGGCGGGCATGAAGTACCTCCTTCAGTTGCCAAAAACGCTATCAGACGCACGTAAGCTCCCTGATAGGTAATGGAGGGTTCGGTGATTTCCCAAGAAAAGTCCGGAATGGTATTATAATCCAAGTAACTTTTTTGAGCCGGTTGATTGTGAGGAGGACTAGGTAGGGGAACAGTGAATTGGTAACCACAGTCCTGGCAGGGAAAATTCTGATTAGCTCCTCCTGCAAGGTAGCCCGGAGCGGGTCCGGTAGAAGTAAGCGCATCATCCCATTCCGTTCCATGTTTGAACCACTCATGATAAATTTCATTAGCACAATTATCACCACCGTAATCGTACATATTGGACAGATAGGTTTTACCTTGTGGGTTGACTCCATGTATATAGTGCGCCATTTCGTTGGTTCTCAATTCATAATCTGCATGCTTGTCCGGATTGACACCATATTTTATTAAGAGTTGATTCAAGGCACCTATAGCCCCGATTTGACGATTGCTGCCCCAGTCATAAAAAGGTAAATTGGTGCGGTACAAATCTGCATCGGCATTGAAGCCGTAAGCATCGTCTGAGTTAACATTGACACCCTGTTGTATAGAATTTTTAATTTGATTAGAAATGCTATTATTGGCAAGGGTGGTGTACAAAAGGAGTGCATCATTCACAGGCATTCTGTAGTAACCCCAGTAACTATTAAGTTGCTCAGCAACATCATTTGTATTATTGATAATGTATTGATTATAAGTATTTTTTCCAGTCAATTCAAATAAATGAATAGCTGCCGCAACAGCGTATTCGCGCTGCATGTTTACAGTCTCATCTGCATCACCTGACTTGATAGTTTGGTCATCGCAATTTGTATCCAATTGATTATTGTTGAGTGCCGGAAGGACATAATTCCAGGAAGTTTCTGCACGACTGCGGAGTTCCTGTGCATAGCCGCTCATACCGGGAATATCTTGAAATACCTTCGCAGCATGAGCAAACATCCCCGCTACTGAAATGGAAGCCGAACTGCACACCTTTCCGTAATATCGAGGGTAGGTAGTATTTGCGTCAGGCGGTGCCTGGTTATTTTGGTTGTGGTCTATACTGCCCATTTTGATATGGGTAGAACCGTCAGCATTATTCATTTTCATTAGCCAATCCAATTCCCATTTCAATTCATCAAGTACGTCAGGGATACCGTTGCCGGATTCGGGAATATTCCAATTATCGCCAAAAACAGTTGGGTTTTCGCGGTATGCCCACAACAAATCATGCACCGCACGACCCGCATATTGAAAAGTGACATACTTATTATAGTCTCCCGCATCAAACCAACCGCCATCAAGGTTCTTGGCAGAGGAAGCATCGTTGGGAGTTAGATAGTAGCGGCAATTGCTGTCTTGTTGTTGAAAAGCTGCGCCGTTATATCGCCAACCGCTTTCTGCATAAGGCGCGACTTTGGCAATGCCGGAACGATTGTAGTAAAACATTCGTGTAGCGGCTTTGAGGACATCATTATAGACATCATCGCGGATGTCAAATTCGTAAGAACGTACATTCCTCTCTGTATCATACAAATAATATGTACCCGCTGTAGTTACACTTGAAAAATCGAACCACCAACCTTTATCGCCTGATTGTGAGTGGGTCATATTTTTGTTCCAAATCTGCGGACTTCCACTGAATACGGTATCTCCGCTTGACCATTCGCGTACTTGGTATGTGCCGCCGGGCGTGAAAGATTGATTGGCATTGTATCCGACTTGTGGGTTGCTGATTACGGCTACTTTTGTAGCACTAGGCAAGTAACCGAATTGGTCAACTTTGATAAAATTGCTTTCGGGGGCAGTCGGCTGGGCATAAATGATAAGACTCATTATGCACAGGCATAGCGTCATTTTTAGTTTGTTCATAATAATCATTATATTTTATAAAAAAAATATTCGTTTAATACCGGTATTACTGAAATAAAGGTGTTTTTAAATTATTTATTAACATAAATATTTGTAATATATTTATTTCTTAAATAGAAAATATGACAAATTTATCTAAACCATAAAAGTAGTTGACACTTTTGGAATTTGATTTTGAAATTTGAAAAAATAATTTAGACCTCCGTTTACTAAACTTCAAAGAGTTTAGTAAACGTACATAAGGCACTAATTTTTAGGCTATTACAAATTTCGGTGACATGCTTACGTTTACTAACTTGACAATGTCATGTTGTTTTAAATAAAAATATTATTAATATTCAAATAAACACAATGCAAAAGTTGAATTATAAGGTAGTCCTGTAAATGTAATGCTGAAAGTTGGGCAAATGCCTTACATTTCCAAAATCTAACGATACCCCACAAGTTATTGGGCGGCTTACTCGACGGACATTTTTAAAATGTCAGGCGAGATGTACATGTATTTTTAAATAAAAATTAAATAGTTATAAAATTTATTTTAAATAATAATTAAAATATTTTATAAAGATTATATTTATACGATAAAAAATACATAACAAGTTTTATAAATTATTTTATGAATATTTTTATTTAAATTTTGTAATAAACTAATTTTCAATAGAATAAAAATACTTTGTTGCCTGACATTTTAAAAATGTCCGCCAACTTATCCATTTCCAAAGATGTGGGGTATCGATAGATTTCCAAAATGCAAGGCAAGTACACTGATTTTCAACCTTACATTTGTAGAACTACCAAATTCTAATGTACTCATACAAGCACATTACAGCTTATTGCATAGGTATATGCAGCTATACGAGTTGTTGTGATCAAACAAAAAGGCGAAACACCATGAATGCTTAATCATTCTCGAATATAGCAAAGCTACAACCATGAGAAATGGATATAAAATATGTAAATTTAGATATTGGGAAAGTTTAGAGAAGTGATAAGGAATTTCCTTATAGCTTTAATATCATTGTTTATTCAATTTAAGTTTTAATAATCATTGTTAAGACGGGGAGTTTATTTTGTGGTCACTTAATATATTAAGTATAAATAAAATATAAAATTGATTTATTTACATGCTTTTTTACAAATAAATAAGTAAAATGTAGTGTGGATTTATCAGATTATTTTTTTGATAAAGGGAGACGACTTAGGTATATCATAGAAGTAGCGATCAGGTCGGTAAAGGTTGCATTTGAAATAATTTTTAATTCAATATTTATGAATTTAATTGTTATGTTGAATGAAGTTGATTAACTTTATAATCAACTTTCGGTTATGACAACAGAAGATTACAAAATTCTTTTACCGACTTTACCCAAGCAACCGGGCATTTATAAATTTATAGATGCAAAGGATGTGGTGTTGTATGTAGGCAAAGCCAAAAACTTGAAGAACCGGATAGCCTCCTACTTTGGCAGTGCTAAGCACAAAGCAAAGAAAGTACGTGTGCTGGTCAAGAACGCTTCGCGGCTCGAATACACCATTGTAGAGACTGAGCAAGATGCGCTTTTGCTGGAGGCAACGCTTATCAAAAAATACCAGCCGCGTTATAATGTACAACTGAAAGATGGCAAATCTTATCCTTATGTTTGTATTAAAAAAGAGCGTTTTCCACGTGTTTTTGTCACCAGAAAAGTATTTAAAGACGGTTCAAAATATTTCGGACCTTACACCTCTGCGCGACGTGTACAGGTGGTCATCGAAATGATTAACAAACTCTTCCAACTCCGCACTTGCACCCTCAATTTGTCGCAAGAAAACATCGATAAAGGCAAGTATAAAGTCTGTTTGGAATACCATGTCAAAAACTGTAAAGGAGCTTGCGTAGGCTTGGAAAGTGAGGAAGAATACAACGAAAAAATTGACCAAATTAAAAATATGTTGAGTGGTCGGTTTTCGGCAGTGCGCCGACATTTGAAAGAGGAAATGCAAGCTGCTGCCGCAGCACTCGAATTTGAAAAAGCCCAAAAAATCAAAGAAAAACTCGCCGCTTTTGAGGATTATCAGGGGCGGTCAACTGTGGTCAATCCTTCGATACGCGATGTGGATGTATTCACCATAGATACTGATGAGGATTATGCTTATGTCAATTATTTGAAGGTCGCCAATGGCGCGATTATCAATACCTTTACGCTGGAAATGATGAAAAATTTGAATGAAGATGAAAGGGATTTGCTGGCTTATGGTGTCCGCGAATTGCGTGAGCGGTTTCACAGTTTTTCGGAGGAGTTGGTGGTGCCGTTTGCCTTGACATTGCCCACCGAATCCGACCTCAAAATCACCGTACCCAAAGTAGGTGACAAACGAAAATTACTCGACCTTTCTCAAAAAAATGCGACCTATTTTAAATTACAAAAAAAGAAACAGGAAGCTAGCCGCCAAACCAAACAAACGCCCACCGAGCGCATCCTCAATGAAATGAAAAAAGACCTTCAAATGGATGCCCTGCCGATTACGATTGAGTGTTTTGACAACTCGAATATGCAAGGCACCAACCCCGTAGCGTCAATGGTGGTCTTCCGAAATACGAAGCCGCTCAAACGCGAATATCGGCATTATAATATCAAAACCGTAGAAGGACCGGATGATTTTGCGTCTATGGAAGAGGTCGTTTTTCGGCGTTATCGGAGGTTGTTGGAGGAGGAGCGTCCGCTGCCACAATTGATTGTGATTGACGGTGGAAAAGGACAATTGAGTTCTGCTGTCAAGAGCCTTGAAAAATTGGGTATCGACAATCGCATCACCATTATCGGTATCGCCAAACGGCTGGAAGAAATCTACTTTGCAGGTGATTCTGTACCCTTGCATCTTTCCAAACGCTCGGACACGCTGAAGGTCATTCAGCAAATTCGTAATGAAGCGCACCGCTTCGCCATTACTTTTCATCGCAACCAACGTTCACGCGAATTTGTCCGCACCGAACTGACCGAAATTCCCGGCATTGGTGAGAAAACAGCCAATAAATTACTGTCTCATTTCGGCTCAGTCAAGAAAGTGAAAACAGCGAAAATTAAAACGCTTATAGAAGTGGCAGGAAAAGCAAACGCGGAGAAGGTGATTCGGTATTTTAGGGAGAAGGAAATGAAGGGGTGATTATTTTTTCTCTATCAGGCGTAATACTTCATCAACTGAAATATTCAGCATCTCTGCGACTCGCTCGTTAGAGAAATTTTCTTTTTGAAGATTGAAAATAGACTGTTTTTTATCTCCCTCAAAGCCTTGCTTTCTGGCAATAATAACAATACTTTAATTTTCGGTAGTGTATTGATAGTAATGCTTTTTTGAAAATAAAATTTAAATTAATTATTTTTTATTTATAAAATATTTAGACTCATGTAGGAAATCAGGTGGAACACAGTTTAATTTTTAGTTTAAATTGAAGTAAAGTGCTGGTAATCAATCCTATAAGGTTTTCGAAAACCTTATAGGATTTGGGTTGACTCCACATTCCACCTGATTCCCTACATGAGCCAATATTTATTATCATTTTTTTATAAATAATTTAATGATTTACTTGACAAAAAAATTAGCAAATAGCATTACATGTATAACACTACCCAAAAAAGAAACGGAGCGAGACTATACTATATAGTTCGCTCCGTTTTTTTTATGTAGAAAGCACGCTCGATTATTTATATTATCAAAAAGTGAGTATTTTGGCAGGAAATAAATTACGAGTTTACGGATTCAAGAATCACGAATTAACGAATGAATAAAATGAAAACAGCGATTATAGGTGCTGGAATAGCAGGTATAGCTGCTTCGATACGACTTGCAGCGAAGGGGCATGAGGTGACGGTATTTGAAGCTAATGCGTATCCGGGAGGTAAGCTCTCCGAGATACGAATGCAGGGTTTTCGCTTTGATGCCGGACCCTCTTTGTTTACCATGCCGCAATATGTGGAGGAATTGTTTGAATTGGCAGGACAACCTATCGAACCGTATTTTGAGTATGGGCGGCTTGATGTGGTGTGTAAGTATTTTTGGGAGGATGGTGTACAACTGAATGCCCATGCCGATGTATGGAAATTTGCGCGGGAAGTGGAAGAAAAATTGGGTGTAAAAGAGAAGGTCATCATACGCACCTTTGCGGATAGTCGATATAAATATGCAGCTACTGCTTCTACTTTTTTACACAAATCATTACACAAAAGAAAGACATGGCTCACTCGGGATGTCTTAAAAGCCATTTTCAAAATTCCACGTCTCGACATCTTCCGCACCATGCACTCCGCCAATACCAAACGCCTAAAAGAAGCACATCTTGTGCAGTTGTTTAATCGTTATGCGACCTATAACGGATCAAGCCCATACAAAGCTCCCGGATTACTCAATATCATTCCACATTTTGAGCATGGTATCGGTGCTTTTTATCCGAAGGCGGGTATGATTAGCATTACGGAAAGCCTGTTTCAGTTGGCAAAAGACATCGGTGTGCGTTTCCAGATGGAGACTCCTGTGGATGAAATTGTGGTAAGCGAAAAAAACGCCGTAGGGGTAAAAACGGGGGAATGGCAACACAATTTTGATGTGATTGTGAGTAATATGGATATGTTTTATACCTATAAAAAATTACTACACACACACAAAGCACCCGAAAAAACCTTGAACCAAACCAAATCTACTTCCGCACTGATTTTTTATTGGGGGCTTCGCACCGAATTTCCCGAACTGGACGTGCATAATATATTTTTCAGCGAAAATTATGAGACCGAATTTGAATACCTGACGGATAAAAAGCAAGTCTATACCGACCCGACGGTCTATATCAATATCACCCAAAAATATAAGCCGGACGATGCCCCCGAAGGCAACGAAAATTGGTTTACGATGATTAATGTACCGCATAATGTGGGGCAGGATTGGGATGACATCATTGTGCAAGCCCGCGAAAATATCATCGCTAAAATCAGCCGTATTCTCAACCGCGATATTCGCCCCTTGATTGCTTGTGAACAAATACTTGACCCGCGACTGATTGAATCGCGGACTTCCTCGCACCTCGGCGCACTCTATGGCACAAGTTCCGATAATCGTATGGCAGCCTTTTTACGACATCCGAATTTTTCCAAAACCATTAAAGGTTTGTATTTCGTTGGCGGGAGTGTGCATCCGGGCGGTGGGATTCCGCTTTGTTTGCTTTCGGCGAAGATTGCGACGGAACTGATTGCGGAGGATTATGGGTAGATTTTGGTGTTGAGTTCCCACTCGGTGAGATGGTGGAAATCTATGTTGAGTGGTTCTTCTTTGAGATAGGCTTTGATGCCTTCCATGCCAAGCGAAGTTTTTAATTTTCTCAATCTGCTTAATGAAGCCGCCCGTTCTTCTGCCAAGATATTTTTGTTCAAATTGATTATTTCTACAAAGTTTTTAGCCGCCTTATCGTCGGGTGCATATTCACATACAATAATGGTTTTGCCACTATCATTTTTTTCTTCTTTGTACCAAATTCGCTCTTCGATAGTCGGGTCGTTAGGATGTAAAATTGGTGTTTTCCATTTCGCCCGTTTTTCAAGTACATTCACAGTGTAGCTTACCGCAAACCAATTGTGATAACCATCTTCACCTTCTTGTAGTTGTGATTGCGGTTTGAAATGGTCAATCGTGGAAGCCTCGCTTTTGAAATGCTTGTCTGTATAGGCGCAAAATCCATTTTGTTCTCGTTCAAGAATTTTTCTGAGTTCGGGTCGTTGCCCCTTTTTTTTATAGGTCAAATTGCGCTGCAAAACTTCCGAATCAATTGGTTTTTGGATATGTCTCATTCAAAATTATTTCTAATCAGGCATCACCGCCCCGAATTTATAATCACTACCGATTTTCATAAATTCTTTGGCGTGTTCGACTTTCTTTTTTTCGTCCGTTTCATTTTCCATTAAATGGATGAGTTCGACATAGCGTTTCCATTTTTCTTCACCCACTTTGCCGAGTACAGTTTCTCGCTTGAAATCGCCGACCAAGACATCATTCGGATCATCGCCTTCGGCGGCTACACCTCTGCTTGCAGTCACGTAGCCTTCATCATCAAATTCTAAAATTACTCGCTCGTCAGGATGAAATTGTGCGGCGATAATCGGGCTGTGGGTCGCAAAAAATAATTGGGTATTCGGACAGACTTCTTCGTACAGTTCGATGATATTATATTGTAAATCAACGAATAAACTATTCTCCGGTTCGTCTATTAATGCGGTTGCCCAGTCAATTTTGCGTTCGAAATATAAGGCTTTTAAATAGCCAAATCGGAAAATCATATCCCGGATTCCCGAACTTAATTTATTATAAGGAATTACCTCGTCATTACTTTTCAGCTTAATGTACGCCTCCAAATTATCCACTAATTGAAACGGGCGTTTTGCTTTTTTATAATCAAAATATAAACCTGCTCTGTCTAATATTTTTGACCATAATTCAGCAATAACTTCTAAAATATCAGGATTGTTTTTTGCAAATTCTTTTTTTAATTTTCCAACAACTTCATTTTCATTCGCATTTAAATATTCGACCTCATCACTCATGCGTTTGTTGGTGTGATAAATGAGGAGCTTCCAGAATTCTTTGAAATTATCGTATGAAATGATGTGTTGTTTCTTATTAATTGATTTGTCTAATTCTAAAGCTTCACTAAGATTAGTTTGAGGTAAATTAGAATTTTTTAATAACTGATTTTCTATATATTCAGAAGGGCAATAAATATGGAGTCGATTTTTAGCTAATTCCTTATTAATCAACGCTACAACCGGCTTAAAATATTCATCGTCATCTTGCTTTTTCTTTTTTGTGTAGAAAAAATTACGTGTACTCATAGTGTAATGACCTCCACGTAGTTTCGATTGAAGGTCAGCTTCTGATTCAGCATTCTCAAGAATAACACTGTAATTGCCACCTAGTGAAGCATAAACTATCCCCTCATTTTTGAATTGATATTGTACCATTTGGGGAATATGGATGTCTTGTTTTTCTATCTGATGATAAATATTATTGTTAGTTCTCTTTCCTAAAATCTCCAACAAAGTCGTCTTCCCCGTCCCATTCGCCCCAATAAAACACACCTTATCCAACGGCTGTCCGGCTTTCGGATGCCCTTCGCGGTAGGTCAGGTCTAAGTCCAGCCATTTGAATTGCTGATAATCCGCAATGGCGAGGCGAGATATTTTCATTGAATGAATTTTGTTGAATATTAAAACTCAATTTTATATTTTTAATAATATTAAATTAATTTTTATTGAAAAATATTTTATTTTAAAAATATTATAATACAAAAATTGAGTTGAATGTTTGGAACAAGCAAGATGTTCGTGTTACGCTGATTGTAAATATCGCAAATCATCGGAGTATAACAAAAAAAAGGGACAGAAACCTCACGGTTCTTGTCCCTTGCAATTATTCACCTATTGTACAAATCTTGTCATCAGGATTTTTCCTTGACAGGCTGTGCCAATATAGAGATATTATTATTCAAAACTTCAATAAAGCCACTTTCTATGCTAAATTTCTCCTCGCCACCCGATGTTTTGACGACGACTTCGCCTTTTTCGAGCGAGGAGACGATAGGTGCATGATTATTCAGCACTTGAAAAGGACCTTTAGTACCGGGAACATTGACGGCAGTGACTTCGCCACTGAATAGTTCTTGGTCCGGTGTGAGAATGGATAGATTCATATTAATTCTATTTATACAAGCCGCGATTTATCGCGGCTCTATATTTTTGAACTTGTACTTGACACTTGCGCTTGTTACGCTTCAGCCTCCGCCAACAATTTCTTACCCTTATCAATCGCTTCCTCAAGCGAACCAACAAGGTTGAAGGCAGCTTCCGGGTACTCGTCCACTTCGCCGTCCATGATGCGATTGAAACCACGAATCGTATCTTCGATAGAGACCATAACACCTTGCAAGCCTGTAAACTGCTCGGCTACGTGGAAAGGCTGTGATAAGAAACGCTGTACACGACGTGCGCGGTGTACAATCAATTTATCTTCGTCAGAAAGTTCCTCCATACCAAGAATAGCGATAATATCTTGCAATTCTTTATAGCGTTGGAGAATATTTTTAACACGCTGTGCAGTATCGTAATGTTCGTCACCAATAACTTTCGGGTCGAGAATACGCGAAGTAGAATCCAACGGGTCCACCGCAGGATAAATACCCAAAGATGCAATCTTACGACTGAGTACCGTAGTGGCATCCAAGTGCGAGAAGGTCGTTGCAGGTGCAGGATCCGTCAAGTCATCCGCAGGTACATAAACCGCTTGTACAGAGGTAATTGAACCGCGCTTGGTAGAAGTAATCCGCTCCTGCATCACACCCATTTCGGTAGCAAGTGTGGGCTGATACCCTACCGCCGAAGGCATACGACCAAGAAGGGCAGACACCTCAGAACCGGCTTGTGTAAAGCGGAAAATATTATCAATAAAGAACAAAATATCACGTCCGCCTGCGGGGTCGTTTTTGTCGCCATCGCGGTAGTATTCCGCAATCGTCAGACCCGATAAGGCTACCCGCGCACGCGCTCCCGGCGGCTCGTTCATCTGTCCAAATACGAAGGTCGCTTTTGATTTTTTCAAGTCCTCTTCACTGACAGTCGATAAATCCCAACCGCCTTCTTCCATAGAATGCAGGAATTTTTCGCCGTAGTTGATTATACCCGCTTCAAGCATTTCACGCATCAGGTCATTCCCCTCACGTGTACGCTCACCTACGCCTGCGAATACGGAAATTCCATCGTATCCTTTCGCAATATTATTAATCAACTCTTGAATCAAAACGGTTTTACCAACACCGGCACCACCGAAAAGACCAATTTTACCGCCTTTTTGGTAAGGCTCCAACAAGTCAATCACCTTGATACCTGTATAAAGAATTTCTGACTCGGTAGAAAGGTCTTCGTATTTGGGTGGAAGGCGATGGATAGGGTAAGTGACCGGACTTTTTGGGGCAGGAAGCCCGTCGATAGGTGCGCCAACTACATTGAACAAGCGACCTTTAATCGCTTCTCCGGTAGGCATTGCGATAGGTTTGCCGAGGTCGGCAACGCCCATACCGCGCGTCAAGCCGTCGGTAGAGTCCATAGCAATCGCCCGCACACTGTCCTCACCTAAGTGACGCTGTGTTTCCAAGACAATTTTTTCGCCGTTTTCTTTTGTAATCTCAAGTGCATTGAGAATTTCGGGGAGTTTCGACCCTGCGAAACTTACATCTACGACAGGCCCGATGACCTGCTTTATTTTACCTGTATTCGCCATGTAAAAAATGCTTTATTGTTGTATTGCTTTTATTGTTGTATTGTTACATTGTTTTATTATTGAATTATTTTATTGTCGTAATTTTTTTTTGTAGAAAAAAATAGATAATAAAATAGTAGGTCAATAAAACAATACAGCAATTTATCAATAAAACAATATAATTTGAACGTCTGTTTCTGAAAATCGCTGCAAAGGTAAGGGTTTATACATGAAAATCAAACCCCTTTCAGCTTTTAATTCGGTGCTTGATAAGGACATTAGGGCAGGTAAATAGAACACAATAATAGTGTATTTGAAATGACGGTAATTTATAATGAGATTAATGTATTTTTTAGAATTTTTAATTAGAAAAACAGGGTGTTATGATATTGAATTTTGTGAGCATTAATCTGTTTTAATTTTATTTTTTTCCTTTGTAAGTGCTTCATGTAAATAAGAACTAATGACTTCTTTTGCAAAATAGTAATTTCGCTGCTTAGTTCTCAAAAAAAGGAGTATCAAAACAACAATAAATAATGCCAACATTTTTAAATCAAAATGAAAACTTAGATAAGTTATTCCTCCAATAAGAAAACTTACTAATATATTTCTGGATAAAATATAATGTTCTAAAAAATGATTTACTCTTTTGTACTCTTTCTTATTTACAATATCGTAGAATGTTGAAAACAGACTTAGTTTGTCGTCTTTTTTTTCTTCAAAATCTTTTTCAATAATTTCGTTTAACTGCTCTATTCTGTCCAAGTCTATATGAAGAAATCTACCTCCCTCTAAGAGTTTTACTGCGGGATTTTTTCCAAATAATTTGAAGATGAGGGGTCTTTCGATAAGGCTTGCAATTGTCTCAACAAAATAGCCCAATATGTAGGCAGCTACTAAGCTAGTGGCTTCTCCCAAGTGTGTTTTTAGAGGTGGACATACTGCGATGAGCACAAAGAGAATTAAACCGCCCGGAATGACTTTTGAGAGAATATCATATAAGCTAAATGTCATATTAATGGATTATGGGATGAAAAGGGATTGCCCATTTGGGGTCTTTTTCAAGTTCAGCTAGATCGGGTACTTTTCTTGAATCACGCAGATGAGAGGTCATACCGATTTTAAGTTCGATACGATTTTCTGTGAGATAAAAATCGTAGATGTAGGCTCCTATGGTTTTTTGATTATTGGATGCTGTTCTTCGTGAATGCTCATTACTTATAGAAGCTTTTTTTAAATATTCCGGCTCTCCTATATCCTCCCACACCCAATTAATATTTTCTTCTTTATATTGTTTTGGTAAGTATTCTTTTAAATTGTTAGTCGAATTTACATGCGTAGAGGTCTTTCTATTTTTAGTGACTGTAGTTATATCATCTATTGTTTTTTGTTGCGGATGTTTGTATCCTGTATGGTATCCTGCTGAAACACCTACGTGTTGTAGTATCGTTTCATCGTGTTTTAGGATGTTTTCCCAGATATATTGAGTTGATGAGTGTGCAGAACCATGATGAATGCCTTTTACGAAGTGAGCAAGAAAATCTGTACCGATTACATCCGCCTTTTTTATACAATCCTCAAGGGGTTTTGCAGCGATGTCTCCTGCAAATAATAGTTTAAACACACCAATTTTCAATAGAATAATTCCAGAGAGCATATTTTTGTCTATTTCCTGAATTTTTTGCTGATGTAAAGTCGTATTTTCAATTTTTAATTTGGCGAAGATGTCTTTGAGACCAGTAAGCAAGATTGCTTTTATTTGCTTATCTCGCAATGTTCGGATGTGTTTTGTCAAAGGTCCTGCAGACTTAGCTGTAAATTGATTTTTTGAATCGTTGATTAGGTCTCTGTAGTCTGTGACAGGAAAATAGTTACTATCATTGGTGCTTTCTATCTGACCAATTAAATCTATTATAGCCTTTATATCCTCTGAGTATTTGTTTTTTCGATTGATCAAATCTATCTCTTCACTTGTATCAAGGTTGCTCTGTGTTTTATAATTTATTGCTTGTATAATTTTCAATAAATCTTCAAAATACATCGTATCACTTTCGGAAAAACACCAAAAATTTTCAACTGGTATATCATTAGTATTGAGCCATTCAAGTGTTGATTTTAGTCCTTTGATGTGGTCTATATCAGGATGAGATACATATATGAATTTTACACGAATTTTATCTTTAGGAAGATTTTTTTTTAGTGCTTTAAGATAGGTCAGTCCTGGGCATTCATGTTGGTTACGTTTGTCATAAAAGAAATCAAGTATGCCATAACTACCGTCAGGGAGTTTTAGGAGAAAGTGATCACCTTGACCGACATTGAACATGTAGAGTCTGGCTTTATCGTTTGATAGAGCTTGTTCTTTTATTGTTTGTTGTTGAGTATTTGGTTGAGAAGAGGGCATATCAGAAAAATGTTTTTGGTGTACCAATTGATTCAATATTAATACAGGCTTGTCCTTCGGTCAATTCGTAGAGTAGATAAAGAAATTTGTCATGTTCTCTTGGAATCATCTGCTCTTTAAGTTTTGAATAATAGAACTGTTTGGGGAATGATTCGTTTTTATCTTTTAAATTTGTCATACTCGCAAAGGCAGTGTCATCTTCCTTATCTATGTCGTTTATTCGTCCTTCATAAAGATATTTAAATGTTATTTCAGTTTGTTTTTCAAGTTTTTTAATCAGATTATTTAGAGTACCTGTATTCAGTTGTTTCGTATTATACTTGTATATCAACATTTTGAATAACTCGAATGACCCCGATGTTCCAAGTTGTTGGATGATTTTACGGTCACCGTCATTAAGTTCTTTGTTTTCTATCAAAAAATCAACAACTCGGTGTGCAGCAAAAGTACGTAGTATTGTTTTCGCTTTAGGAAAAAGGGGAGACTCGAAAAAGGTAAGGAAATTATTTAGAATAGCATCATGGGTTTCAAAGTTCCATTGATAGGTTTCTCCATTATAAGAGAGGTTTGATTTTTGAAGTATATTTTTATCACTAAATATAACTTCCGATTGAAGCGCATTATCAACTGAATCTGATTGGAAATTGGTCTTAATTTTATTGCCTTGTGTTTGTTCACAATTGACTTCAAATAGATGGTTTCCAATTACCCAATCTTGGGTATGGTCTGTGTTGTTCCTGTTGAGTAGTTGTTTGCTCAAAAACAACAGTACTCTTTCATTATTGAATGCTTCCACGCTACCTGATATTTTGTGTGATATAATGGTCTTTAGTGGAAGAGGAGGTGTTTTTTCTTTGGAAGGTTTTACGGATTTTGTTTTGTTTTGTTTCTTTGGGGGCATACTTATTAATTCCCAGGCTATTTTCTCTACTTGTTCTTTTGGTTTTGAGGGGTCTTTAACATGAAAGAAGTCTGCACCTACATTTAGAGCTTCTTTTTCACGTCTACCATAGGAGGTATAAACAGCAACGTGGTGATAAGCGTTGTGTTGACGTAATTTTCGAATTATATCAAAGCCTCTCCTATCACTTACTGGCTTGATATTAATATCAATTATAAAGCCAATCGGTGTGTAATTATATCTAATTTCATTAAGTGTTTGTTCGTTTATATCTCTGTACCAGTCAACCTTGATATTTTTGTTATTGAGCATAGACTGTACATAGTTGCGATAATATTGACCGAAATCTTCATCTTCAATAATTATGATTCGTTCAATATCAGTGGGAGTAGTCGCTATAGCTGTATTAGGCATTATCTATATAATTTATATATTCAGGAATTAAGATTGAAAATTTGGTGCCTTCTCCTACTGTGGATTCAGCTTCTATTGTTCCATAAAAATTGTCTTGTAATATTTCTCGTGCAAAAAACAAGCCTATTCCAACGCCGTCAACTTTTGTTGAAAATCCGGGGTCAAATATTCTGTCTATGTTATTATTATCAATACCAATACCGTTATCTATCACTTGAATGAGATAAGTTTCGTCTATCATGCTAGTTATAAAGCTGATTTTACCTTTTTTCTTTTTATCATTATCCTCAATGGCACGGACAGCATTATTAATTAAATTAAAAAGTACCATAGATAATTCGACTTTAAGGCATTTTATATCTATTAGATCTTTACCAAATTGAGAAGTATCAAAAATAATTACCTCATTATGGTTTTTAAAAAAAGAAATGAGATCTTCTATTAGTTCATTAATCCCGAATACCTCTTTTTCTATGGATTTAAAGTCGAACAAATTTAAAATATTTGATATTAATTTTATACTTTTTTCGACTTCTTTTACATTTTTATCTATTGAAGTACGATTCGCTTTTGTTAGTGTACCATAGTTGTTTTTGATATTGATAGTGGTAAATTTTAGGTGAATTAAAAAATTACGTAAATCATGATTGATGCCGTCAAGTATCAGGAAGAAGGATGTTTTGAGTGCTAATGGTACTATACCGGTCATTCTTTCATATACCTCATCGTATTGTAGTTTTAATGAGCTAACTTGTTTCTTCAAGCTATCATTTAGGGATTCATAATGTCTATAATCTTCTTCTGCTTTACTGACCTTTTTTTCAATATTTTCCCAATAATAAGCGTTTCGTAAAGCAATATTAGCTAAGTTGGCAAAACCTTCTACAAACTTTTTAGTGTCGGGGTTCCTAAAATCTTTTTCTGCCCGATAATTGAAAAACATAATACCTAAGGGGTCTTCGTCATATTCAAGTTTTAGGGCAGCCACCGCTTTTATATCTTCTCTTTGTCTGAAGGCATTAGGTGAATGAGACTTAAACAGGTTTTGGGTATGTTCATTCATTCCTTCTAATACTTCTATATATTTTTCTTCATTTCCCATCCATTTTGTGCCGTTTTCATCTATAAAATGCACAAATGTATATTGATTATCATCAACCGGCACATGTTCTTTATCAAATAATCCGGCTATAATCGCTTTTGTTAACACAATTTCTCCATTTTCAAACGGATATAGGACTACGTTATCGACATGTAGCACATTGACAGCATCATCGGCTATTTTTTGTAGTGTGTTCTCCACCTTTTCATCAAACAAAGAGTTGGAGAAATTTTTGAATGTGTTGAGTAGTTTTTGTCCTTGTAAAGCATCTGCGGTTTTATCAATGACTTGCTCTAAGAATGAGTAGTCGTTTTGATTGAGATTAATCCTGTTTTTTGAAAAAACATTAATAAGTAGCTCATAGTCATCCTCAATAAGGACTTTAACGATTAAGTATTCAGGAAATTCATAATTATCACAAAATAAGTATATTCTACTCAATTCCTGTTCATCTTCCTCTTTTTTTCTTTTTTTCTCTACTTCATTATTTTTCTTTTCTATTTTTTCCTCGTGTTTTTCCAATTTTCCGCGATTCATAGATACTTCTAAAAAGTCGCTATCTTTGTAACAATCGTAAAGCCCAATAGATGTTGATTCTTTACATAATTTGAAATTATAATTTTGATTCGATACACGTTGCCACACAGCAACATAGTTACTGTCAAAATGCTGACTCAATAAAACTCCAACTTTTTTAAGTATGGGTACTTCGGAGTCAGAAAATACATTAAATTGTGTAGCTAATTCACTCAAGGAATAACGTTGTTTTTTCTTGAGATATTCTTCTATGACTTGTTTAATAATGTTATCGAAAGTATAAATATGAGCTACATTGAAAAAATCGTTTTCTTTTGAGCATAGGGTTAATACACCGATTGTTTGTTCTTCATTTTTTATAGGTATTGCCATTTCAGACTTTACATCCTTGAGTATAACGACATTTTCCTGATCGTCGTTCACATTTCCTTTCAAATATGCTTTTCCTTCATTGAAAACACGATTCGTCATACCTTCTCCGTTTTCAGAAATCTTATGTAGTTGTTCTTCGTTTAAATCCTTACGCTCAAATCCATAAAAAATTTCTTTTTCAAGAATATCAATATGTTTACTGTTAAAAGTTCTAAGAGCAATATTTCCGTAGTCTGCTCCACATAATTGACTGATGTCTTTGGCGAAGGCTTTTAGGAAGCCTACAGGAGTTTCTTCTTTGATATTGTTTTTTATGGTCGCTTCATAGGTTTCTTTGATTCGTTTATCAAGTAAAACGTCGTAGTATGGTTCGGCTATGCTATCTATATAAAATTCGCGGCTTGTTTTAGTTCCTGCGAAATTTTTTAGGTTTTGTAAGCTAAATCGTTGAGGGCTAATCTTGCCAATTTCCACGATACCAATAGGTATGTCTTTGACTTCTTGGGGCTCTGATTTTTTTTGAATGTGACCACTTCTTTCGGGGTGAGGTTCGATATATTGCCCTCCTTCGGCACGATGAATGATAGGTAATAAAAATCTATCCGGTTTGGTTTTTAACTTGTTTTTCAGTAAGACTTCTCTAAGAAATTTAACATGTATATCTGTTTCAGTTTTACCAAAACTTACCTTACAAGGGTTTTCGCCTATTGCTGCAATAACTATTTTATCTTGATTATCCTTATTGTACTTTTCCTGATATTTGTCCGATATTTGCCCAATAGTTACATTGTCAATTCCTGCATACTTGACTTGCAAAATTCTTTTATTGAAATCAATAATAGAGACAATGACATAGTCTGCATTTGCTTGTTTCATCAAGTCTTTAACTATAAGATTTCCGATTGCGTCAGTGCTGTTTTGTCTTGAAATATTGTTTATACTTTCTTGCAAATTTCTGAAAGTTGCATTCCAACGATTTCTTCTATATAAAAAAGAAATAGTGGAAATAAAGAAAAATCCGGCAAATAAACCAAATATTTTCAACCATGAAAACCAACCTACATAAACAGTTGTCGGGTGTGTGTCACTCCATCCACTCTGAAGGGTTCTGAATTGAAATTCTAAGGTGTTTTTTCCTTTCCAAAACCAATAGCATGTCAATTCATCTCTTGTAAGGGTGATGTTATCACCGTATCTGACATTTTTCCATTCTTCCCCGTTAATTCTGTATCTTATTTCACTGTTTTTAGGATGTGTATAATTCAGTATTAAGGGCTTGGCTGTAATGTACCGGAAGTCGTTGTCTAAATCAATATGTTCTTCGAACTTCATATTTCCTGGGTATTGAATTTCACTCGTTTTTGTATGTGATGTCAAGTATTCAAGTGCAACCACCTGTTCAAATTTCTTTTTCTTTTGATTGGCGATGATTCTATTTACGCCATTGATACCGCCAAAGTACATGGTATCTCCTACAGCATGAAAAGCACCGGAATTAAACTCATTGCTCTGTAGTCCGTCTTCTTTGGTGTATATGTCCAGCAAACTGTCTTGAGGATGATAATGCAAAAGCCCGTCATTGGTACTCATCCACAGACCTCCTCGACTATCGGATAGCGTGCCATATATTAGGTCTCTTCTATCTGTATTATAATGAATGACATTCAATGTTGTGTCAAACTTCATTAGCCCCTTATACATAGACCCCAACCAATAAGAACTGTCTAATTTCATGATAGAAGTTAGGCTTAGGGTATCTTTATGACTATAAACAATATTTTGTTTTGTCTGCGAATAGGCTTTTAATCCCTTTTGAGTAGCTAGCCACACCGAATCACCATCAACTAAAATATCATTTACCTGAATATTTAATGCAGAATCAATAATAGTAAGTTTATCGTTTAAGACATATAAACCCTTCCCTTTTTCAGCATTTGTACCAACAAATATGTTATTATTAGAAGATACTATACAGCGGATTTGTTCTCCTTGAAATTGTATTGGTTTGTATTTATTATTTCCCGAAATACTCATTTTGTACAATCCATTACGTGTTCCCAAAAGCACCTCGTCGTCTTTTTTGAGAAAGCAATGAACGTGGTTGGCTTCATTATTTTTATCAGAAGAAAGTATTTGCTTAGACGTTTTTTCCTTTTCATTGTAAATAATTATTCCATCTCCTTTTGTTCCTAACCAAAGCCTTTGCTGCTCATCTTTCATTATTGCCCAGACATGATTGTTGGATATTTTTTTATTCGATTCGGCGTAAGTAATATGTTTAATCTTAGGGCGATTTGGTCTGTATATATTTATTCCACCACCGTCAGTACCTATCCAAATCGTAGAGTCCCGACTTTGATATATTGACAAGATATTATCACTGCTCAACTTTTGAGGGTCATCAAAATCACGTTTGAGGGTGTCAATGATTTCTTTTCCTTTCAAAATAAATACCCCCTTATCCTCCGTTCCTACCCACAACAAACTATCTTTATCCATTAAAAGCGATGTTATCTTTGAATTTTGTTTTGGTAATATTATGTCTAAATAGCCGTAATCATCTGAAGTTTTTGACATGAATACTTCTCCTCTTTCATTTCCCACAAACAGATATTCCTGACCATTCCTTTTTCCGATATGTATAGTAGATATTGAGTCGATGATATTTCTTAAAGTTAAAGTCTCATTTGGTTTTTTCGATATAAAAATCCCTCTGTCAGTTCCAAAATAAAAACGCTCCGAAGCGTCCTTTGCAATAGCTTTTACACCTGTAAATGGAGCATTAGTTTGATACTTAATGAGTGTATCAGTACAATGATAAAAGCCCTCTTCATTGAAATAAAAGGTGCAGTCCTTACTTTGAGCAATATAAAATATATCTTTTTTTAGACTGTTTTCTTTGAAGCTGTTAAGGTTAAGTTTACAATCTCCTTTAAACAGTTTTTGTCTTGTACCAATGAGCAACTTATCATTTAGAGTATCTTCATACAAGTGTCGAATACCGTCGTCAATAATTATATTATTAGATATGCCTATTTTTCTAAACTCCGTTCCGTCATACCTATCCACCCCCACCTGTGTTCCAAAGAACATAAAACCATGTTCATCTTGAAATATCTTGTAAACGGAATTTTGAGATAAGCCATCCTCTGTGGTGAGATGTTGCAAAGGGAAGTCTGTCTCCGATTGTACCCACGTTAATTTTGAAAAACTAGTGGAACACAAGAAGTATAGCCATGCACAGATAAATTTGGTTTTTATGCTCATTTTTAAGACTTTGATTTAAGCACTTAAAAAAGCGGAGACAGTATCGGATTTTGAAATGTACAGTTGAATTTCAATTAGAAGCAATATAATTACTTCTTTTTTAGTATTAGACCATCTTTTTCAGGTTATTATTTTGGAAACAAATAGCTCTATGGGGCAATTATAAACATTTTTTTAATATCACACAAGAAATAATGCAATTTTTATACAAAAAAACGCTTATCTAAGCAGGATGTCTTAAATAAGCGCTTACTATGTATTTAAAATAAGTATATTTGTCGGGTCTCTATGACAAATATTTTTTGTCGGATGCCCACTATCGCTGTAATGCATAAGAGTAAACCGAGAATGATAAGCCCCCATTCAAGGCTAAAGAGTAGGTTTTTGCTTTTCATTATGTTTTTGATAGTTTTGTGATGAGAAAATGTTAGTGTTGGTTTTATTTTCGTATAAAGGTAATTTTTTATCTAAAAATAAAAAATATTTTAATTGATTTTCTTTGATAAAAAACAATTCATCCGGCAAAGATTTTTTATGATAGATGATTTTGCAGATGAATAAAAAAGACTATATTAGCCGAGCTAAAAATGTAATGACAAACGAATAAAATTGAAGACAATAAAAGATATTCTGTTGCTTGGTGATCCGCGTTTGTATGAAATCTGTGAAGCTGTACAAAAAAGTGAGCTGCCTTTGGTCAATCAATGGGTAGCTGATTTGCATCATGTCATGCAGGAGATTCGTGCGACCTACCAATTTGGCAGAGGTATCGCCGCACCTCAAATCGGTGTGATGAAACGTCTGTTTTATATCAATATTGACGAGCCGCGCATCATTATCAATCCTGAAATCAAGGAGGCGAGTGAAGAAATGTTTGAACTCTGGGATGACTGTATGAGTTTTCCGCACCTCTTGGTTAAGGTAAAGCGTCACCGTCACCTGACCCTTCATTATCTGGACGAACATTGGCAACCAAAAGAATGGTATGTCGAAAATGACCTGTCAGAACTCATCCAACATGAATACGACCACCTTAATGGCATACTCTGCACCATGCGTGCTATTGATCATCAATCTTTTAAGTACAAAAAAATGAATGAATGTTGAATGAATGAATAATGCGATAATCGAAAAATATTATTGCATTAACGCATTTCAGCATTATCGCATTCAAAACATTCATTCATTCAAAATTCATTCATTCAAAATTCACTATGTCAAATCCAATCGTAGAAATGTTGCGTCCACAGATAGGGCAGACGCACAGAGATAGCCCTTCGCCTGTGGGCAAATGGCTTAAAGGTGTATTGCAGGATGTGAAAGAAGGAGAAGCCACTATGGAATTTGTGGTACGCCATGATATGACCAATCCGGTAGGTACGATACATGGCGGTATCATTTCATTGATGTGCGATGAGGTCATTGGTCTGACGGCTTTTACCTTGTACAATGAATACCATTTTACCTCCGTCAATCTGGTCGTTGATTTTTTGGCGACAGCCAAAGAAGGAGATACATTGAGTGTATGTGCGAAGGTAGTTCGTAAGGGGCGCACCATCATTAATCTCGAATGTAAGGTAACTAACACAACAGGCAAACTCATCGCCAAAGCACAACAAAACATGGTGCGTACCCACATTCAACTTAGGTAACTGACACGATACATCAATATGTCCGCATCCTGTCAATTTGCATTCAAGGTCATAGCGTATAAAAATTTAGCTATCAACGCTGTTTCATATTAGTATTTTATTAAAAAAAGTGTGCTTTTTTTAATAAAAATTAAATCATTTTATACTAAAATAAACATAACTTACAATTATGTTTTTTCGCAGAACATAAATGACAAAATTATGTTCATATATCTATTAAAAAATACTATTTTTGTGTCGCTTTGTTCCATTATCTAATATTTTTTGGTTAAAAAAATGAGTAGCTGCTATAATCATTCTACTCTAAACCCTCCTAGTTTCAATCAGCACAATTTATTTTTTTCTATATAATAAAACTCCCCACAATATACTTTTTTAGGGTAAGTACATTGTTAAAAAAGTTTCTTTACAAATTAAAATTAATGTAAAATGTAAAATATCAAATTTAAAATGTAAAAGTTGTAGGACGCAATACAAATACATTTTTTCGTATTTAATTGATTTTTTAAATTATTATAAAATAAAAAAACAAGAATATTTTATATGCGTACTATCGACACTTTTACATT
>CALIZI010000373.1 GCA_938028705.1 uncultured Saprospiraceae bacterium
CAAACAAAAACCTGAACTCTATTGTAGAGCCGCACAATTCAACCAGAAAGTCTATCGACAAAATTGGTTGGAGAATTTAATCGTCGCTGCTTCATTAAATGGGTACAGGGATTATGCCCCCTAATTTCTTAGAATCAGGAATTTCACACTGAACATCGTGTCTTAAAAAATGGGAAAGAGATAGGACGAATCGACATTATAGTAAAAACAAGCGAATCATTCGGAAAATCAAAATCTTATTATGCCATTGAATGCAAAAAACTTGACGGTGATTATCGTGACCGCAGAGTTACCGTTAATCCACCTTACAAAACCAACTCACTTGCAGTAGAATATATACAAGAGGGTATCATGCGGTTTGTGACAAACAAATACCCAACTCCTTTTGGCACCAATGGAATGATAGGATTCATTGTAAAACCCACCGACATAGACGAAGGGATTGACGACATTAATAACCTGATTGACAGTCGGTTTCCACAAAGTAATACGACAAATTTGTTGGCTAAAATCTCCGTTATCGAAGATTTTGATTTTGTCTATTTTTCAGCTCATACGGATAATCAAGGTGAAAGTATTGATTTGTACCACTTGATGCTTGATTTTTCTTCTATTGTGCTCTAAAAATGTGAGTGCAGTTCAATTGGATAAACAGCCAACTTCCTACTAACGAAGTCGTCGGTGAAGTCTTGCAAACACCGAAGGTGAACTAATCTTGAGAGGACGTTGTTATTGGTACACACATCCTTCGGGTACGGTAGCGTCGAATAATTCCCGAACCCATGTCATTCAAATTCCAGAAAATCAAATGATAAACGAAGGCACATTCATTCAATTACTCAATAAAAGTTCTAAGAAATGACACATAACGATTTAGTATATTATCTAAAGGAAAGAGGTTGGTTGTTTGATTGGGAGGGCAACAAATTCATGACTTATATTCCGCCAAAAACGGTTGGGATGCTTGATGATTTTAAATTGTATATTCCAAAGGATGAGAAAATCCCTGATTACCAAGAAGTACTGGATGATACGATAGATTTTGTGGCGCGTATTTATGATATTAATTCGAGTGAAATTTTGATGAGTTGTCAGTCGGATTGTGCCAATGTTTCGGAGGAAGACGTTGTTAAGACAGTTTGACAGATTAAGAAAGATATGGAGTTTTTGGATGGGGTTGTTGTGGGGATTTTGGTGGAGAGTTGAAAATATTGCAATTTTTTAAGTACGGTTTTTTATAATTCATATTTAATTGATTATCAAATTAATATGAAATTAATAATCAGTTAATTACAATTTAAATAAAATTATTGTTCAGTAGAATAGTGATTTTCCAAGATTAATTCAAGAAAAATATATCCGAAAAGGCAGTTCCTTCAATTTCTATACATATAGGAGAAAAGGCTCATTTTTCAAAGATGTGGACGGTTCAACAATCACTCACCGAATATACTTATCATAAAATTCCGCATAGCCCTCATACATAAAATTCATAGCCTCTTTTGCGACTTGTGTCTTTTTTGCAATGACTTCAAATGCGTGATAGCATCCTTCAAATAATTTGAATTTCACCGGAATATTCGCACGTTCTAATGCTTCTATGTATGCTACCGTCTCATCCCGAAAAGGATCGATACCACCTACGAAAGTAAAAGTAGGTGGAAAGTCGGAATAGTCTTCATTTCTGGCAGGAGCTGCATAGCTTGGAATGGGTTTACTTTGTTGGTGCAGGTCTTTTAAGTATAATTCCCATCCAATATGGTTGGCAGATTTACCCCAAACAGGGCTTTCAAATTGCGAAGATTCATTCTGATGACGGTCATCAATCATCGGATAAATCGGCATTTGGAAGGCAATATTTACGTCTTTTGTATCTCTTGCTTTGAGGGTAAGGGCAGCCGTCAAGCCACCACCGGCACTATGCCCCGCGACCATGAGTTTATTGGCATCGACATTGATTGAATCAGCATTATCTCTAATCCATAATAAGGTATCGTAACAATCATCGAAGGCAGCCGGATAAGGTTTCGTTTGTGAATTTCTATATCCGGGAGCAACAATCACACAGGGGCGTTTGGCAATAAACGCTTTCAGCACATTAGTGGATTGCTCAGGATTGCCGATGGCATAACCGCCTCCATGAAGATAGAGCATTACGGGGAGTTTGTCCGTATTATTTTCGGGTCTGTAAATTCTGACCCTGATATCAGGACCGCCATGATTACTTTTTATAGATATTTTTTCATTGATTAATCCTTTCGTAATCTTACCCTCCGCTAATTTAAAGACTCTATTCAATAACCGAAATCCGGATTTTCTACTCAAAAAGTAGGTATATACACGCACCGCAAAAGGAATTGATTTTAATTCGGGGTGAAATTTATCTTTGGTCATTTTCATTTCACGATAGATTTGATTCGAAGAGTCTGTCCGTTCAATTTACATATTGTTTTTTGTAAATATAGGTAAAAAGAGTTATCTTTCAAAGGTGTTGGTTTTGTACTATCTTTTTTTAATCTCTTCTTTCAAAAAATCATATAAAGAGTCTATCACTTTCCACATATATGTCATATCTGACGTAGGAAATATAGCGAGTTTTAATGCCTCTTTCATCTCTTTGGATTTAAATAAAATAATTTAACACAAGAATAGAATTACTTATTACTAAAACATCTGAAACAGCAAATTACGATACAATTATCTCCTTCTCTTTATTTGCCAATTCCAAATCTACTCCCTTTGTTATTTCTGCCACATTTAAATTAAGTTCGGGATAAAAATCAGCGATTTTCTGTGCGGCTTCTGCCGGATTTTCCAGTATATCATTATACTTCAAACGCAAAACTTCAAGATTGGGTCGGGTATCCAACCATTTATTGATACGTTCTGTCCGCATCCCCAATCGGGTAAATTCCAACATATCAAAATTGCCCTGCTTGGCTTTTTTATTGGCAACTTTAATCTTGTGGCGCGATTGGAGAATATCCTGCATATCGCGTTCTACGAAGATGATTTTGTATTGATGATGACGCGGTAAAAACGGTAAATGGCTTGCATAAACTTTCAGCACTTCATCCTCTGTCATGTTTTTGACGAAATTTTTGTTGTGATGCAGGTCAAAAGTTTTACTAAATTCATAATAGCCATGTGGGTTGTGTTCATCCGCTTTGTGGGCATCATCGGTGAGGAGTTTGGCACCACCCATATCCAACATCCGCATCACAGCCGTACTTCCACCGCGTTTGAATCCCGATACAATAAGTAGCGTCTTGCTGCTTTGTATAATGGCTTCCTGTTCTTTTTCGAGTTCAGCCACCATTTCGGGATTTTTAATTTTGTGGGTATAAAGGCGAATCAATAATTTTCTCGCCAACTCAAAACGCGGGAAGATTTTGAGCGCAACCTGTAAGGCTTGTGCTGCATTTTCGTAATCTTCCATACCAAAAAGTGCCTTACCAAGTCCGTAATGCGTCCGCGGATTGTGGTAGCGCAAACCAAGTGCATTGAGGAAACATTCAGCCGCTTTTTCGTAGTCATTCCTTCTCAATTCTATCTCACCGATTATACGGTGTGCTTCGGGATTTTCGTAATTAATCTCTAATTCACGATTGGCAGCTTCACGCGCCTTTTTATACTGATTAAGCCGCATATATCCCTGTGCCAGTTGGAGGCTTATATTAGGCGATTGCGGTATTTGTTCGTAGGCTTTTTCAAATTGCTTGACCGCTTTTTTATATTTTTTTTCTTTTAAAAACAATGAACCACTCAATACATTGAGGTTGGGCGTATCATTGATTTTCAGTTCAAAAATAGCATCTACAATTTCTCGCGCTTCTTTGAGCATTCCCAAATCCATATAGCAATTGACCAGGCGAATACCAAAACGGGCATTTTCCCGATTATCCTCCCACAATTCCTCAAAAAGTGGTAGCGCATCTTCCTGTCTGCCACCATTTACGAAGGCACGCGCCAAGAAATATTTATTGTATTCTTCGGTGCGCTCAATGGCTTTTTCCTTGTTGGGTCCGGGGTCTTCGATATAGCCCAAATCAATCAATTGCTGCATTTCGGCTTTAGCGGCTTCGGGGTCTATTTTGACTTCTTTATCGTGCTGACCACACTCGCCGGGAACATCCTCCCATGAGTCAATGATGTCTATCTCAATCGGTTCTTCAAAGAGGTTCATCAGTACCTTGCCGTCAAAATCGCGCGCTACGGGCAAGCCCAACATCGCCAACAAAGTAGGACACATATCAATCAAACTCGCACCATAAATAAGTTCGTCTTTTTTGATACCCGGACCTTTCGCTACGATGATACCAAAAGGGCTGTGTTCGAGTGCCGGAGCAGCAGGTTCTTCCTTAATAGGCAGTTGTTTCGGACGCAGGTGGTCGGGATGAAAGCCATGGTCGGAGACCAAGACGACAACCGTATCATCATCCACCATATCCAGCAATCTGCCCAATATCATATCGTGGTATTGATAGCCGCTGACCACCACATCTTTGAAGTGATGATACAACTTTTCGGGTATGTGCGGACGACGCGGCGGGTGGTATTTCATAAAGCCATGACCATAGTGGTCAATGGCATCAAAATAGACGCACAACATATCCCAATCATCATATTTTTCGAGTACGTAAGTTGCAGCATTTTGTAGGCAAGCGGCATCGGCAGTTATTTTTCGGATAGAATTAATCATTTGCTGATTTTTCTTATCCTTCATGTCCATATCCTCAATATTGCGAATGAAGGGTCTGAGGTGTGCCGCCGTCAACTCATTCGGGTGGATACGTAAATCGGCAAACACTTCTTCCATTTCCGGCGGGTGTACGCTGCCCGGACTCATGGGCCAATTTTTGGGTCTGCCCTTCCCTTTAAATTTATTTGCCTTATGGAAAAAATTGGACACGTAAATGCCATTCGTCGGTTCGGCAGGATGACTGGGCCACCAGCCTATCTGATGACATTTCATGCCGCTTTGCATCATCATATTCCAAATCGCCTTCACCTTACGCGATGTGATGTATGAGGGGCGCACGCCTTCTCCCGAAGGGTCCACCTCCGTAAAGCCATGAATGCCATGTTTGTATGGGCGTTTGCCACAAGACATTGCCGTCCATAAGGTAGGAGACATTGGTGGGTCAAGCGTTGCCAGATTGCCCATAACTCCCTCATTAATCATTTTTTCCAAATTGGGTAAATAGCCCGCCTCAATCATTGGATTAATCACCTTCCAGTCAGCTGCATCCCAGCCTATCCATAGTATTTTTTTTGCAAATCGTTTTGCCATAATTTACGTGTTATCGTGTTGCGGTGTTATTGTGTTTATCGTTTTTTATGAATGGCTTTTTTATAAAAAATGATAGACTCCGTTTACTAAACTTTTCGAGTTTGGTAAGCGTAAGCATATCAACAAAATTTGTAATCACCTAAATATCAGTACTTTACTTACGTTTACCAAACTCTTTGAAGTTTAGTAAACGGGATACTTAAATATTTTTTTTATTTTAAAATGAAATCAAATTAAAAGAGTATCAATTACTTTTCCATGAAATTTAAACATTTAAAAATAAATGTATTCGCTAATCTGTACTATTAAGGTGAAAATCGTTATTGTAATGTAAAATGTAAAATAATAAATGTAAAATGTAAAAGTGTATAACGTGAATGTTTTTGGCTACCAGTCCATAGTCGGACAGTCCATAGTCCATAGTTGTCATAATAACTTGAATTATAAGGTGTTTGTAACTTACTGATTATCAAACTGTCCGGCGTTAGACGGGTAGCCATGTTTTTTAACAATAATTTGATTTTCAAATTTTTAAACATATAACAATTTAAAAATAAATAACTTCATGTCCTATCGACACTTTTACATTTTACATTTTGTGTTTTACATTTTACATTTTTCACCGCTTAATACATATAAGCGAATGTATTTTATAAAAATTAATTTATATATTAACTTTCTACTTCCTCTACCTTTTCTCTGTATAATGTGGGATCAACTACCGCCGCCATTTTTAATTCATCCATATCAGCACCCAAAAATTCATTGACTTGTTTAGCTGCTTTCATCGGGTCATTGACGGCTTCGTGGTAAGGTACGAGGGTATATTCAACGTATTTCGGGTGATTTTTGCACCAGTTAATGGCTTTTTTACGACTGTCCTCAAAGGTTTTGAGGAGTGCCATAGAGTTCTTTTTGTCTTCACCGCGTTCTTTGCCGAGTCTGCCAAGCATTTTATGTTGAGAGTTCATGACTTCCTCAATCGCTCTATCCATAAAAATAATTTTATATTTGTAAACATGCGGTAAATGGTGAAGTAAGTGCGAAATAATCTTGACGACTTTATCGCCTACCTGCGTCAGAATTTGTTTGTTTTGCGCCAATGCTTTGATGGCATCGTGTTCAAAATAGCCTTTTTTATTATTGTCATCAGCTTCCCTGTTGCCGTCGGAAAAGGCTTCCATACCGCCGTTGACGAGCATTTGCATCATCATGGATGTACCGGAACGCGGCAAGCCGGAGACTATCGTAATCGTACCTCTTGAACCAATGGATTTTTCGTAGGCATCTTGCATTTCCTTGATTTTATCCTTGCGGTCAAGGTGGTCGCGGTAGAGTACGACGAGTCCTTGTTGGATTTGCTGTGCTACACGCGGGTCACGATTCTTTTTCTTGGCTTCTTCAAAAGCTTCGGCAGCACCTTCATAGTCTTTGGTCTGCATTTTACAATTGCCCAAATGAAACCAGCCCATTGGCATTGCAGGGGCAAGCTCTACAACTTTTTCGAGTGGTTCAATAGCTTTTGCCATCCGCTTTCTTTGCATAAATGTGCTGGCAAGTGACATATAAACGGAGGGATGCGGGTTTATTTTAATCTCTTTTTCAAGTCTTTCCTGCGCCATTTGCCATTGCTGTATTTTGGTATAGCCTTCGGCAATCTGACCGTATAAATTGGGCATATTTTTGATATTTTTTTCGGCAATATCGTACTGCTTAGAGGCTGACCTGAATTTCATTTCCATAAGATAAAGGTTGCCGCGTAGTATGTGCAATTCGGGGATTTCATGCCCGATTTTGAGGACTTTATCCAGCATTTCCTGCGCTTGTGTGAGTTGGGTAGTTGCCAGATATGCCCCTGCCAAACGTCCGCCGTACCAACTGTTTTTCGAGTGTTTTTTATATAGTTTTTCTAAGAAAGGAATGACCTCCATTTGCAAGCCGGAAGCGATTTTGACCCGCGCTTTGAAGTATGCTTGTTTTTCGGCAATATCTTCGGTGATATAACCGAGTTGCTCCAGCCTTTTTGCGTAGTTTTTGTCGGAGACAAGCGCAAGGGCTGTTTTAGCTTTTCCATTGGCAGCTTCCAGCTCGTAGGTCTCCGTAAATTTATTGATACGCTCAAAAAACTTGGGTGTCAGCAAGACTTTTCCGTCCATATCTTTAGCAATCGGATGACCCAACATGGCGAGTGCCGTCGGAGTAATATCCAAACCTGTTACGGTATATAATTCTTCTCTTTTAAAGGCTTGTCTGCCTTTGAGAATGAGCAGACCCTGCGTGTTGTACTCGTAGGTAGAATCGTTGAAATTGAGTTTTTCTATATAGCTTTTGTATGGCAAATATCCGCTTTGCGATACTAAGATCACCACTACCTGTTCGCCTGCTTTTTGGAGAAGTTCGCCGAGCATTTTATCCAACAGACCATAACATTTATGTAAAATAGGTTTGAAGGCATCGTGCAATTGGCGGGGCAGGTCTTTATTTTTGGGAAAGCTGAAACTTGTGAAGGTGTGGACAATATCCGATAATTTAGTAAAAAAAACACTTAGGTTATTCCAATCCTCATCAAGTGTATTGAGTGCAATTTGATGTGTGGCAAAACTGTGTGCCAGAAAGTTTTTTATAATCTCGGTGAGTTCGTCGTGTAGTCTTTGATTGTTTTGTACGGGTGCGATTGCCCAATCGTTTACTGTTTTTTCGGCATCTGCCGCAGCTTGTTGTTTAATCTCGTTGAATGCTTGATATTTTTCGGAAGGATAGACCAGATTTTCTTCAATTGCGGGTTCGATATTTTCAAAAAATACATCGGCTACGGATATGCCATTGATAGGCTTGACTGGATAGCTGGCAGGTGCGCCGATTTGGTGGGCTTTCATGCCTTGTTTGGAGAGTATTTCCCAGAGAAATTGTGCCTGTCTGCCTTGCGAAGTGACGGGTGTATGTTCATCTGAACCGGGTTCGGTGAAGGTATGTATGCCATGCTTGGCAGGTGCTTTACCTGTGTTGATAGTCGTCCAATTGGCACTAGGAATGGGTGGGTCAAGTGTACCGAGCATTGCCCTTGAGCCTGTTTCGAGTAGTTGGCTGACATTGGGCATTAAGCCCTTTTTCATGATTGGGTCTATGACTTTCCAATCGGCTGAACCCCAACCGATTATCAGTATTTTATTTGCTATGGCTTTTGACATAATTTGATGATAAACGATTGACGACACACGACAAACGATTTAGTGATTTTTTAATGCAAAAATAGTGAAAGTATTTGGATGGGTGTACAGTTTAATAATGTGTGAATTTTGAATGAGCGAATGAGTGAATATTATCGACATTATCCAATCATTTTTTGCCAGAAAAGAGCAAGTGTTCACAATTTATATTAATCATCTGTACCAACAGGCAATTCGACGGTCTCTGTTTTTACTTCTATATCGCCAAGTTCTTCTTTGGCTTTTGCATGAGCTTCTTCTTGTGCCTTACGCCAAGCCACCAAGCCTTGATAGCCTAATGCCAAAAGCCCTAAAGAACCTTCCGGCGGAACGACGTAGGTATCACCTTTTTTATACGCTGTTGATGGTTTTGGAGAAGATGTATTTTGATCATCCATTTGATATTGATTTTCTGAATAAATGGTGTGAAAGGTTAGAAATTATGTGTTTGAATGTTGTAATCCAAACAGAATATTCTACCTTATATTCACATTTAAACAGTGGACAAGGTACGAAATATTATACTTAAATTAGAAATATGGATAAGGGAATTGAAATAGTAACAAAAACCTACTTTTTGATTTTTAAATTAAAAAAATCAAAAAGTAGGTTTTTGTAAAAAAATATTTTAATAAATTAAAATTATTTTAAAATATGTTTTTTGTTTAAATTAAAAATATATTTTATGTCTTAACGATATCATGTTCGATTTTTATTTAATATAGTTGGTATTTTGCTCTTGAATTTGGGCTAAAACTCGTCAGACATTTTCAAAATTCACCGATGATGTCATATTTTTCCAGCAATGTTTAAATGTCTGACGAGTTTTAGCCCAAATTCGGAAAAAATATCCCATGTTAAATATAAACATATTTTTAAAACATGATATTGTCAAGATACTAAAGTAATAATAAATAGATTTTTACCTCTTTTATGATAAGCTAGCTGCTGTATCATCTGCCAAGAATTTATTGAAATCTACTGCCCACAAGGTCACTAATAACCAGATAATAGTCGGCAAAATCGTCATAAAACCGATATTCGTATTAAATACTTGTCCGAACCATAATTTGGTAATATCAGCCCCTGCGGTTACTTTTTCTACATAGCCGATAGTCCAACTGAATAATAGTATGAGATAAATAATGAATATCAGTGTACCCAATCCTAATGCGATAAGTTTATTTTTCCAACTAATAGGTGTGGCAAATATGAGTGATATCAGGACAATAAAAGGTACTAAGACTTTGGTTCGGGAGGTGAGTTTACCAACACCTTCGTAGTTTCTTCCTTTGACATTTGTGATGACCTTTACATCTATATCCGGTCCACTTACCTGATGTTGATTGGGGCGATAATTGCTGACCCACTTGACTTTTGGATAGATTGTTCCTGCAAATCCTCTGGTCATATCGGAAACACTTTTTTCCAGATGAAGTTGAGGTATGAGAAGCATGGTAAATAAAAAATATATACCAAGTGCAATTCCTGTAAATATTAAAACGGCTCTGGTGATTTTGTCAGACATCATAGGCTTAAGGTTTTCATAATTTTCTAATAAAGGAGGGGGTAATGATGGTCGGCTATCGGTTTATAGTTTATGCTAGTTTACGTTTGGCAATATTTTTTCCATCCCAACGAATCCAAAGGATACTGTATATCACCGCCAACATAATAAAGAGGAATTGCCAGACTTCGAGGTGCATGACTTCAAAAAGTTTGGGTGTGTGAATGCCCGTCATGTATAAGGTAACAATACGAATGAGGTTGATCAGCAGCAAAACACTTATGCCTACGAGTACGCCTTTCAATTTATTTTTGATAAGTGTAGGATAAGCTAAGATAATAGCGGTAGCCAGACCAATTGGTTCAATAGCATCACAGCCCCGTTTGACGTTCATAATGAAATCGCCCTGTATGAGTGCGCCGTCCACCGAAGTACCGTAGCCGAATATATTGATTAATGCGCTTCCTATGATTGCATTGGTGCCTGTGATATATGGTTCAAGGTACTCTTCATATATGAGTACATAAAAACCATAGTAGAACAAAGCCATCAAGCCGAGGAAGATAGCAAAAAAGCGCACAAAGGGATTTTTGATAAAGTTGGAGATTTTATTTCCGGCACCTCCTGATGCCGGTTTGGGTGTAGCAGCCTTTGTTTCTTGTTTGGGTGTTTGTTTTTCCTGCTTAGGCACTTGCTTCTGCGGCTGTTGCTTTCTTTGCTTGTTAGGTTTCTTTGACTTAGCCATGATTCTTTATCTAATGCTTAGAAAATGGGTTATCGGTTTATAGTTGTCGGTTCATGGTTCATAGTTTTTACAATTCATTTGAATGTCTCCTGATAATTATCAGGATTGTAAATTACTAATTATCAATGTTTGGCAAACTGTAAGTGGATAACCAAAAAATGGATTTTAAATTAAGTTCGAGTGCTGAACATGCACAAAATTAAGAAATTATGTGATAGATTTTTTATTGAAATGTAAAAAAACGGTAATAAAACAAAACGTCTGTAAAACATGATGCTTTACAGACGCTTGATATTTTCGATTTATAAGTACATAGTCGATAGTCAATGGTCAATAGTTTTTAACCAATTAAATATACGCCCAATTACTCTTTCACTATCGTAATATTTCTTTCTTTAATGCCTGCCACTGCTACAATGCACATCAGCAAAGCGAGAATGATTAAGCCCCATTCGCCTACGGTCGGTATCGCCATGATATTGCCGAATATGACACCGTCCGTATCCGTCATTGCCGTATCGCCGTCAATAGTGAAAGGTCTCGGTCCTGTATCTCCACTATAACAAGCGGGTACTCCGGCTGTCAATTGTGCCATGTAATTTCCGCATGGAAATACCATAGGCGTAGAATCATAGATACCCGCAGCATCGGTGGTCAGCGTAGTAATCACAGTACCCATATCATCGGTAATGGTAACAGTAACACCTGTCAAATCACAACTTGCATCGGCTACGACCATACCTGCAATTTCATCTTCGCAAACCACCGGTTCACAAATCGGAGAATCGCCGGTAATCGTGAAATCACAAGTTTCGTTGGCACCGCTACCCATAACACCTTGAATACTGTAATCATAAGGCATACCTTCTGTAAAGGTAATCATAATGAAACCGGATTGAACGACCATTGGATTATCACCGCCAAGTGTACCCGAAGTGGTAACTGTATAATTCATCGAGCCGGGTGTACCTTCTGCGCCATTATCGAATGGAATATTAACGGTGTAAGTATCTGTACCTGCGGTCTCGGCATCACAAGTCACCGTCTCCGTACCAAGTATCAAGGTACAAGTAGGTACAGGGTCGCAAGCGGGTGAGTTGCCGGAAATCATAATATCACAGGTTTCGTTAGCACCACTACCAGCAACACCTTGAATGCTATAATCATAAGGCATACCTTCGGTAAAGGTAATCGTAATTGTACCGGATTGTACCACCATTGGATTATCACCTCCAAGTGTACCGGAAGTCGTGACCGTATAATTCATTGAACCCGGCGTACCTTCTGCGCCATTATCAAAGGGAATGGTAACAGTGTAAGTATCTGTACCTGCGGTTTCAGCATCACAAGTCACCGTCTCCGGGTCGAGTACCAAAGTACAAGCTGGTGCAGGGTCGCAAGCGGGTGAGTCACCAGAAATTGTAATATCACAGGCTTCATTGGCACCACTACCAGCAACACCTTGAATGCTATAATCATAAGGCATACCTTCGGTAAAGGTAATCGTAATTGTGCCGGATTGTACCACCATTGGATTGTCGCCACCAAGTGTACCGGAAGTGGTTACGGTATAGTTCATTGAACCGGGCGTACCTTCTGCGCCATTATCAAAGGGAATGGTAACGGTATAGGTATCTGTACCTGCGGTTTCAGCATCACAAGTCACCGTCTCAGGGTCAAGAACTAAGGTACACATCGCTGCTACCATACATGATGCAGGTGCATCATAATCCATAGCAGCACTACAAGCATCGGATGTACACATAGCACTACCCGCACCACCTGCGGCGGTCAAGCCCGGACTTTCATACTCTGTGCCGGGGTCTCCGTCAATTGTTCCGGTAGCATCTACGATAGCACTTGCGGCATCCAATAAATCTACATTATCGCCACCATTGGCAAATTGCGCTCCGCCACCGTCTCCCATACCAACTGTTCCGCTACACATATTTATCTGGTCAATAGTAATGGTCAATGAACCACCCGCAGGAACAACCGTACCCGCAGGGAAGGTATAAAATACACCATTATTATCTTCTAATTGATAACCGGAAATATCTACGTCAACACATCCGGCAGCATCGGTAGAGAAATTGTGAACCGTCACACTCTCTGTTGCACACTCGTCAATACCACCACCTGCACCGGAGCCGTCCGGTACAAAGGATACATAAAGTGCCATTGCCGGAGTAACCGTACCACCCGGATTGTCAACATCTGTAACCGTAACTGTACATCCCGCAGTTCCGTCAGCAGGTAAGTCCGGTATATTAATCGGTAAAGCCGAATACATAAAAGGACCGTAAGCCGTACCACACACATCTACATTAAACATACCCGAAGCACCCGGGTCGGTCACTGTGAAATCAATATCTAAATCGTACGTATCATCCGCAGGGTCACAAGCCGTAGGAACTACGGTTAAGCCTGTAATTTCGCAAGTCATTGGTGTACACATTCCCGGTATAGTCGTTACTTCGGCAGTAGGGCTGGCAGTCATCATATCTTCATCGCAAAGGCAACGTACCGTTACTGTTATAGGGTTGGTTTGGTCGTAAGTAGGAACGGTCGTTGACCAAGTCGTACCACCATCAATTGAGTATTCTGCCGTAGCATCCGCAGGGCAAGTAATCGCTGCAATACTACCACCATCAACTGTCACACCGTCTGCCTGACAGGTACTTTCTACCACCACAGGAGCGGCAGGAGCGGTCATCAAATCAGCTGCGATAGTACAAACTGCACACATTCCGGGAACAGTTGTCACTTCAGCCGTAGGGCTGGCAGTCATCATATCTTCATCACAAAGGCAACGTACCGTTACTGTTATAGCATTGGTCTGGTCGTAGGTGGGAACGGTCGTTGACCAAGTCGTGCCACCATCAATTGAGTATTCTGCCGTAGCATCGGTAGGACAAGTAATTGCTGCAACACTACCACCGTCAACCGTCACGCCGTCTGGCTGACAGGTACTTTCTACCACCACAGGAATGGCAGGAGCATCCATCAAATCAGCTGCGATAGCACAAGCGACTGTTTCGCAAAGAAACTCTGTCATCGCACAACCTGTACAATCGCCCGAACCCGGCGTAGGCGCACTCGCAAGCGGACCTGTACCATCTAATGGGTAATAAACAGCATCGCCACCACCGCCGGCAGTGGGCGTAGTACCATCGCTAAAAGTAACAGACTGCGTAAAATCAACCGCAGGATTGCTGGCGCAAGCAAGGGTAATATCAACACTCTCCCCGGCATTCGCCAAGCTACCCGTTGTAGGACCAAAAATCTGAACCCCGGCAGGTGGAGACGTTGCCCAATTACATGTACCAAAGCCTGCCGGGTTGATAGCTATAATAATATATTCACCTGGTGCGATAGTCGTTCCCGCAGGGAAAGTGAATGAAGCACCATTGCTCAATTCCAATGTCGTATTAGCATCTAATGTAATCGTATTACTATAAGAATTGAATAACTCTATATATTCACAATCACCGTCATTACCTTGTGTGCCGGACGGGTCGTAACTCAACTCTGTAATGACCAAACCTGCGCTGCCCTCTGTACAAGCACCACATGATAAAACGGTACAATTAACCGGACCGCCTGTGATGGCAGGGAAGGTACATTCTCCATCGGTATCTGTTACGGTGATATTATATGAAGCATCATCTGCATAAGTGAACACTACTGCTCCCGTAGCGGGTTGGCTCATTTCAGTCGAACCTGCATCATCTAAATTAACCGTATTATTAGCATCCATACCTATGACAGTAACGGTGACGGTATAGGTCAATCCATCTGCCGAACAAACAGGCGCACCTGCCGAAATATCTGTAATCTCACAAACTGTACACATTCCCGGTACAGTCATCACTTCAGCCGTAGGACTGGCAGTCATCATATCTTCATCACAAAGGCAACGTACAGTAACTGTTATGGCATTGGTCTGGTCATAAGTGGGAACTGTCGTTGCCCAAGTCGTACCGCCATCAATCGAATACTCCGCAGTAGCCCCCGCAGGGCAAGTAATCGCAGCAACACTACCACCGTCAACCGTCACATCATCTGCCTGACAAGTGCTTTCTACCACTACCGGAGCAGCAGGAGCAGCCATCAAATCAGCTGCAATAGCACAAGCAACGGCATCGCACATCGGCGGGTTCGGATAAGGATTGGCGGCTGTTCCGTTAGTCGTTTCACCGTCCAAGGCATCAGGACCTGAATACGTCCAGTTGGCACCGCTAAAAGTTCCACCATTACAGTCTGTATCGGTAGCACTTGCCCAACCGTCTGTATATTCCCAAGGCTGCCCTGTTCCGTCCACATTAATATCACCATAGACATCAATCACAGCTCCATTTTCAAATAATTCAATGGCATCATCACCATTTATCCCTACTGCACCATCTACATAATCAGGCGCACAACCTGCTCCAAAGAAATTTTCAAACTCGGTAGCTTCCGAAGCAATCCAGATACATTCACCCGCTGCCAACGGCACTGCCGGAAGCGTAAATTCCTCACCATCACTTCCGCCACCATTATTAGCAGAACCGATACCATATATACTCAAATCGGCAATGTCATTCGCTGCACACAATTGTACAGCTTTAGGCGTTCCACCTCCAAGCGGTCCGTCAATTACACCACCAATGTAAAGGTCACATGGTATTGTCATCGGAGCAAATTCGGGCGCACCGGCATTAATCCATTCTTCCAAGCAAGCCAAATCCGTTACTGTTACTTCATTGGCAGCATTAGCATTGGTGGTAGGCATACCCGCACCACAAGCTACCGCTCCGTCTCCATTGATTTTGTCAATCAGCAGACTACCTGCGGCATTACCCGGAATTATAGTAGTGAAACCCGCCATACCACAGTTACCATCCATCAACATTTCACTATAACTACTGAAATTCCACGAACCTTGTCCGGGAGCAGCACCATGACACGCACCACAGCCCGAAGCATTCAGTACAGCCACTACATCTGCAAATTCATCACATTGGGCATTAACATTACTGGAAAAGGCAAATATACTAAGTGCCATGCAAGCCAATATCGAACTCCTTTTGAAATTTTTAAATAAAGTTTTTAAAGTTTTCATTCTAATTTTTTGATTAAAGAATTTTTGTGAAACACTTAATTTGATTTTTATATATAGGGAAAAAACCGTAGAACAGATGCCGATGGGATTGGTGGATGTGATATATTAAAGGACATCTTTTGGTTTCATTTCTATTGTCGGACTAAATCTATCAACGATTTGACAGATTGACTAATATTAACTTCACAAAGATAAAAAAGTAAAAGATTTCTAAAGATTAATTTTTCATTAATTTTAAATCATTTAAAAATAAAAATAATTATAATATTTTTCTTTTTCTATTAAAAATTAATTTATTATAAATAATAATTTATTATATTTAAATATTTTTTCATTTAAAATAAAAAAATAATCAGCAGGTATTTCATTTATCAGGCTAAATTTGCATCCAAAATAGTAGCTTCTACTTGGCGTTTATTTCTTATCTTTAGCCACATTTTGAATGAATTACCCAAGCTGCGAATACTATGCAAGACACACAAATAGCATTGGAAGACACGCTCCAAAAACACTTCGGTTATGCCACTTTTCGACCACAACAAAAGGAAGTCATCGAACACCTGCTTGATGGCAATGATGCCGTTGTACTCATGCCTACGGGCGGTGGAAAATCATTGTGTTATCAACTCCCCGCACTCGTTTTCGATGGTTTGACACTTGTGATTTCGCCCCTTATCGCATTGATGAAAGACCAAGTACAAGCCCTTCGTTCCAATGGCATCAATGCTGCATTTCTCAACTCCAGCCTTAGCTCCGTAGAAGAAGCGGAAGTCAATGCCGACCTTCAAAACGGCACACTCAAACTCCTCTACGTCTCGCCGGAACGCTTGTTTTCCGGCAGCTTTTTATCGTATATTAAAACCCTAAATGTCAAATTAATTGCCATTGACGAAGCGCATTGTGTCAGCAGTTGGGGGCATCATTTCAGACCTGAGTATAGCAAACTTTATATCATCAAAAGACACCTTCCTGATGTTCCCGTAGTTGCCCTTACCGCTACTGCCGACAAAGCGGTGCGCTCGGACATTGGTGAACTGCTTGGCTTGAATCATCCTTTGTTTTTTATCTCCTCATTTGACCGCCCTAATCTGTCTCTCGCTGTATTGCCCGGACGCAAAAAATGGGAGCAAATTCTGAAAATCGTTAGTCGTCATCGGGGCAAAAGCGGTATCATATATTGCAACAGCCGAAAGGGTACGGAAACGCTTGCCGGAAAACTGCAAGCCGCCGGATTTTCCGCCAATTATTATCATGCCGGATTGAACGCAGATATGCGCGATAGTATTCAGGATGAATTTATAGAAGGTAAGACCAAAATTATCTGTGCCACAGTAGCTTTCGGAATGGGTATCGACAAGTCGAATGTCCGTTTTGTCATTCATCAAAATATGCCTAAAAATCTGGAAGGCTATTATCAGGAAATCGGACGTGCCGGACGCGACGGGCAACCTGCCGAGACCGTTCTTTTTTATAGCTACGCCGATGTGCAAATGCAATTAAACTTTATCGAAGATGTTGATAATGAGCAATATAGACGAATACAACGCGCTAAATTGGATAGAATAAAAGAATACGCAGAGGCGCAGGTGTGTCGCAGGAAAATCCTTTTGTCCTACTTTTCCGAAACGCCGCCCGACGGCGATTGCGGCAACTGCGATGTCTGTAAAAACCCACCTAAATATTTCGACGGTACGGTACATGCTCAAATGGCACTTTCCGCCGTACATCGCACCAAAGAACAAGTGGGTATCACGACCTTGATTGATGTCTTGAAAGGCGCATATTCGCAGGGTGTACGCGAGCAAGGTTTTGAGAACATTAAGACCTTTGGTGCAGGACGCAAGACAACCCAATTTGCATGGCTTTTATATGTCCAACAATTCATTCAACAGGGCATCCTCGAATTGGATTATAAAGATAAATATCGACTAAAACTCACGCCTGTTTCCAATGATATTTTATTTCATGGAAAAAAAGTAAAACTGGTAGGCGTAGAGACCGTAAAAGAGCGTCAGGAAGAACAGAAAAAAGTCAAAATAGAGAAGGTCAAAGTTGCTCTTGAATACGATGACGGACTGTACAATCATCTTCGTGATTTACGGAATAAACTGGCACAAGAAATCGGCAAACCTTCTTACGTCATTTTCAGTAATGCCAGCCTTGAAGATATGTCGGCACGTATGCCTGCCAATATCCGCGACTTCCTGCAAGTCAACGGCGTAGGCGAACACAAAGCCCGAAAATACGGCGAGGCATTTATCCGCGCCATTGATGAATTTACGGGCAGACATCCCGAAAATGACTACGCACTCCCCGAAGTCACCGCCACCGTCCGTCGCGCTCAGACTACCGCCAAAACACCTGCACACATCCTGACTTGGCAGCAATTTGATGAAGGAAAATCACCCGACGAAATCGCCCTCATGCGTGGCATTAAAGCAACGACAATTTACGGGCATCTCTCGCGTGCAATGATTGAAGGTTATGAAGTAAATATTGAAAATATATTGTCAGAAAGTGAGATAACACAAGTCAAATCTGCCATCCAAGACTTGCCCAATGCAGAAGGGCTGAAACCCATTTATGAGCATCTGAACGGTGTGATTGATTATGGGAAGCTGCGGATTGCTATGGCGGTGTTGAGATAATGATTAATGCTGAACGGTTAATGATTAATGGCGCATTTTCGCATAACGAAAACAAAAAAATTAACCATTAACCGTTCAGCATTAATCATTAAAAAGTAATCTGTTCGATGACCCAATTCGTAAAGATCATCTGATTTGCTACATCGGTCAACAGTGCAAAATGATTGCCTTCGGGAGTGACCGCTACGGTAGTTCCCGGTGATGTGAGGGCTTTGCTGTTTTCTACGGTAGCAGATGCCCAGTCATCGGTGCTGCTGAGTTCCACCAAAGTCTCAAAACTCGTGATGCCGACCAACTTTCCGTCTCCTTTATATACGATGCCATCCATACCGCTAAAAAGTGCGTCATCAATAGTCACTACGCTTATATCGGCAGAATTTGCGGTTGGTATTTTCAGCAATTGACCTGCTAATAAATTGGAGACTAAAAGGTAGCCGTCGGGGTGGTAGTCCATGCCATTTGGTCCGACCAATGCCGGGCTATCCGAAAATATACTTGCTTCGTAATTGGTATCTACTTTGTAGATAAGATTACCTAAAAAATCGGTCACATAGATATTGCCTGCACCGTCAACAGCTATGTCGTTAGGGGTAACAAACATCGCATCAGGCACTAAATCTAAGAAGGATACTTCGGCAATTTTTTCTTTGGTGGATAATTGATAGACGTTGATACCGCCCACACTTTTTGCACCACCAAAAGCACCCGGATCGATGGAAGTCACTAGCAATCTATCTCCCTCATAATCAACGTGAATACCTGCCGAAGCGAGTAATGTTGTGTCATTGGTGAAGTTGGTATAATTGCCTTCAAAATCTACCTCAATCACATCGCCCATAGTGAGTGAACCCAACAAAAATGTCGTATTATTTTTATTGTATTCAATACCTTCGGGCTTTAAGTTTTCAAAAGCAACCGTTACTTCATCAGGAAAATCAATAGCTTCTTCTTCATCGTCTTTTTTACAACTACTCACCAATACAAGCATCATTAGAAATAATGCTGCAACGGGATAAAATTTTGTTTTAAAGGTATTTTTGGAAAAAAAATAACTTGATATCATAATGACTTTTTAAGTTTTAAAAATTTATAAATATTACATGAATTTTAATATTTAATTTGTAAATTTCATGTAAACAAGTAAAACTTAAAAATCAGTCAAATGTTCAAATGTAGTCAGAATATTTTACCCTTTGATTAATCTCTAATAATCATAATTATCCACCATCCAGGCAATAGTAATTTCGTAAGTACCGCCAAGTTTATACAAATCGGTAAAGAAATGCGTGTAACTGCCACCAATACGAATCGCCGACTCGCGCGAATCTCCCGCAAAGCGTCCGAAATAAGGAATCAGGCTACCGATTCGGAAAGAGAGTGAGCGATTGGTGGTACTGCCGCCGATACCAAACCAGAACTGCTCAATAGGCTGCACCTCAATACGCCCATCGAAGTGTAGCGGCGAATTGGGAGCATAATTGAGCATTACCGTTGGGCGCAAGAGCATCTTACTAAAGCTACCAAATTGCGCTCCGGCAATGGCATAATAATGTTGTACGCGGTTGATTTCCACGCCCCTGCCATCGTCTGTTACATTAAAATCCAAGCCCGCCACCTGCGGAATGGATAAGCCCACATAGTAGCCTCTTCTGCCGCCGTTGCGGTAGTCATCTTTCTTTTTGTACTGCCCGTACATGATGCCTATACCAGCGTCGAGGGTCGCGCTCGAAGCATCAATACCAGACAGATAAATGTCGTCTGTCGTCAGATTGGCAGTATTGAGATTGAAGGTAATAACACCCAGATTCATCCCTGCCGAAAGGAAGGAAAAGCGTTTATTATCATCGCGCAGCGGCACTTGATGGGCAAATTGTCCGTAAAAACCATAAGTCTTTAGCGGGTCTATATCGTCCATCACAAAATCAACCCCCACTCGCGTTCTCCCAAAGTTCTCCCAATTTGTCCAATCCGGCAGCCAGCTACTCACCTGTACAAGCGTCGTCTTTGGCGCAAATTCAAAACCCGACCACTGTGAACGATAGGTCGTATTGACGAAAAAACTATAATTATTGAACATAAATTCGGAGCGATACGCCGCCGGATTTATCATCGTGATATTATCGTCAATGAGTGAAAACAAAGGGGCTTGTTGAGCATTGGCAGTCAAAGACATACCACAAACCAGTATGAAAATTAATAATCTTTTCATTATTTAATTGATTGGTGATTAGTGGGGAGTTTATTAGTTTATGGAGTTTATAGAGTTTATGAAGTTTATAGAGTTTATGAAGTTTATAGAGTTTATAAAGTGATTAGAAATGAGTGAGATTTTATAATAATTATTTTTTATAAAATAAAAATAAAATATTTTATTTTTCACACAACCTATTCACATACTAAAACTCTGTAAACTAATAAACTCTATAAACTATTCAACTTCATAAACTTCATAAACTCTATAAACTTTATAAACTCCATAAACTCCATAAACTCTATAAACTCTATAAACTTCATAAACTCCATAAACTTTATAAACTCTATAAACTAATAAACTCCCCACTAATCCACTATAAATATTCTTCCTTTAAGTGTTTGTATTTCAGTTACATTCAATTCTAAAATATAATAATATGAGCCTTCCGGCACCAGTTTACCGTTTCGTGTGCCGTCCCATGGGTCGGTATTCATGTAAGGTTGAGCATGATATACGCGCTCTCCCCAGCGGTTATAGACCGAGAATGAATTTTGCGGAAAATCATCGGCACCATCCAAGATAAGTACATCATTATCGCCATCACCATTTGGTGTAAGGACATCCGGTATTTGTACACCGTCTAGCAATATGACTGTCAGTATATGGGTGGCAGTACAGCCGTCGTCGGTACTTGCCGTAATGGTATAAACCGTATTTTCTTCCGGTTGAATATTAACCACCGTACAGTCATCATTACAGGTCAAGTCCGTCATCGGCGACCAATCGTAGTTGGCATTATCGGGCAGCGTAATCGTCGTATCCGAACCATTCAATAAGTAAATAGTATCTGCCAGCGGGATGTCCAAAACATTATTCACAATCACACTCGCCGTAGCCGCAGCTTCGCATCCGTCTGCATCTTGTACTACGATGTTGTACGTTCCTTCTGCCAGTTCTACAAACATATTATCCGCTTGGAATATCCCGCCGTTGTCAATGCTATACATATACGGCGGATTGCCACCGTCAGCCGTTACGGTCAGTGTACCGTCAGCATTTCCGCAAGTATTTGCAGTCGTCATAATATCCATTATCGTTATATCCGACAACTGCGAAAGTGTTGTCTGTCCGGCAGTGCTACAACCATTGGAATCCGTTACCGTCACATTATATTCGCCTGCCTCCAAACCTCCGGCGGTCTCCGTATTTTGGGCATCGGTATCATCCCACTGATAGGTATAAGGTCCGGTGCCGCCACCTGCGGTTGCGGTTGCCTGACCGTCATTTCCAAAGCAGGATTCACCTTGATTGCTGATGTCCAGTATAAGAGCATCCGGCTCGGTCATCATTTCACTTGACCCCGCCGTACATCCATTAGCATCATTTATAATAATATCATAATTACCTGCGCTAATATCTGTAAATGTATTGGATAATTGGAAATCCGTACCGCCATTGATGCTGTACGATAATGGCTCGGCACCACCGCTCGCTGTAATCGTAATCGTACCGTCTCCGCCCCCACTGCATAATGGAGCAGCCAGTTCGATATTTTCAATAACAGGACTAGTGATGTCTTCCAGTAGCACTTCTAATGTTGTGGTACAATCGGCTTCATCTTGAACGACGATATTGTACGTTCCGGCAGGTAAATCTATGAAAGTATTGGTCGCCACGAAGGTCAGACCGCCATCTATGCTGTACGATAAATTGCCCGTACCGCCACTTGCTGTAATCGTAATTGTTCCTGTTGGTTCGCCACATTCGGGGTTCGTCACTTCTACCGAATCAATTGCGGGTGCTATTGTGCAGTCTGCTATTGGTGTTCCGGCACATTCCATGCAAATCGTACCGTCAACAGCAACCGTTTCCGTGTCATTTTCTGTCATTGGGTCGCCGTCATCGCAAGGTTGGGTTATGGTACAAGCCGCTTCGCAACTCGATTCATCAATAATTCCAACACATGGTACGCATACAACAATACTGTCAAGCGGAGTCGTATATACCAACATCGAATCATTGACCGTACAGATATTTCCATCGTCGCACGGCATTACGAATGTTGGTTCTGTATCACAATCAGCCGTAATACCTGCACAAGGAACACAGACGCTATTATCACAATTTAGAATCGTCTCCATATCATTCACCGTCGTCGGGTCGCCGTCATCACAGGCTTGGGGGGTCGTTGCATCAGGGGAATCGCAGGTGATAGCTGTTCCGGCGCAAGGTTCGCAAATCGTACCGTCGGCTAAGACCGTTTGCATATCGTTTTCTGTACAAGGATTATTATCATCGCAACTCTCCGCTACAGGTGTACCCGTATCGCAATCCGCAGGTTCGCCCATACATTCCACACAAATACTGCCATCGCAATTCAGTATGGCCTCCATGTCATTCACCGTAGTCGGGTCACCGTCATCACAGGCTTGGGTGGTCGTCGCATCAGGGGAATCGCAGGTGATAGCTGTTCCGGCGCAAGGTTCACAAATCGTACCGTCAGCTAAGACCGTTTGCATATCATTTTCTGTACAAGCATCACCGTCATCACAAGCCTCCGCTACAGGTGTACCTGTATCGCAATCCGCAGGTTGACCTGCACAAGGAACACAGACACTATTATCACAATTCAAAATCGTCTCCATG
>CALIZI010000374.1 GCA_938028705.1 uncultured Saprospiraceae bacterium
AAGGCATTTTTAAATATAAAAAAATACCTCGTTAGTGATTGACAAGTTCATCCATGTAGTTGATACTTTATACGATATTAATTTTACACAAAGTATCATAAACCCGTTTGGTAAACTTTTCAAGTTTGCTAAACGTGGGCAGGGTACTAAAGTTTGTAACTAGCTAAATATCAGTATATTGCTTACGTTTATCGGCTACCTGTCTAACGCCGGACAGTTTGATAATCAGGAAGTTAAAAGCTATTGAAATTTAGGTTATTATGATAACTATGAACTATGAACTGTCCAACCATGAACTGGTAGCCAGTAGAAGGCATAGTTGGCAGGCATATTCGAGCTGCCTGCCAACTATACAATTAAAATCTTGGACACATGGCGGAGTCATTTTCGTCTCTGCCGGTGTAGGTAATGGAAAGTTCGAAGCCGCCAAAGGAGCGGGTGGAAGGGATGAGGGTAGAGAGGTTGGCATCGGTACTCAATCCGATGATGACGGTTTCGGTTTCTAAGCCGACCAAGAGGACGAGGGCATCTATGGCAATGCCACTTCCTGCATCGCGGACGGGGCGCAACCAGCCGCCTATGTGAAAGGAATTATCGTAACCTGTGTGGAATTTTAGGTTGGTGCCGATGTTGGCTTCTATGTGCGGACCTTGCATATAGATGAGGATGCGCGGGAGTAAGTTAAAGGCATCGGTAACTGGAAATTCGCCGCCTGTGTAGAGTGCCAAACGAGGGGGCAGTCGATTGGTGGCTTCTTCGTCGAGCGAGACGTTGGGGGCGTTGGCGTGAAAGATGCTCAAACCCATATTGAGGGCTTGGTTTTTCTTTGGCAAGTAGGTATAATTGATACCCGCAGAGAGGTCGAAAAATGAGCGGTTATTGGTGGGCAGGTCTTCTTCGGTGGGTAGGTTGTAGCCTTCTGTACCGTCGAATTGGTCTTGGAAGGTCAGTGTATTATAGTTGATGTTTTTTTGTCCTACGCCCATATTGAAACCCGCACTCAAAAAGCGTTTTTTTCGCAGCCCCAAGCCTTTGTGATAAGCTCCCGATATCGCCACCTGATTGATGCTAAGGTTGGTGGTGCCGCCTTTGTCGGAGAAAAAATACATCCCAAAACCGAGTTTGTCGGTAAGGCTGCCGCCTACTTTGGTCCTGAAATCAAAGCTGGCTTGTATGGTTTTAAAGGAATTGTCCAAGACCGTCTGCCACTGATTGCGATACTGTGCCGTAGCGCGATATTTGCCGCCCATAGAACCCGTCAATGCCGGATTGAGGGTGAGCGGTGAAGCATAAAATTGAGACAAATGGAAATCCTGAGCAGTCATGGTCGCAGCCCATAAAAGCGCAAGACCAATTATCATTTTTTTCTTCATGTGTTGAAGTGTTGATGTATTGATGTGTTGACGTATTCAAGTTCGTGGTCTTTAGTTTTAGATAACTTCAACACCACAACACTTCAACACTATCAACACTAAATAAAGGGCAAAGATAACTTTTTGTCGGCTATTAGTACGCTCTAATGTGCTTAGTTGTTGTGTAGTCGGCAGAAAAATCTTAGGTTTGTGGTGTTAATGTGTTGAAGTGTTGTGGTGTTGAAGTGTTGATGTGTTGAGTCCACATTAGGAAAGTATAGAAATTGAAAAAAGTTAAAATTTTAAAACAAGTTCATCTGATTGGTTGACACTTCATACGATATTGATTTTACAAAAAATGTAAGTAAGCCGTTTGGTAAACTTTTCAAGTTTGCTAAACGTGGGTAGGGTACTGAAATTTATTATTAGTTAAAAATCAGTATTTTACTTCTCCGATAGCTATCGGAGACCAAACTTTTTGAAGTTTAGTAAACGGAGTATTTAAATTTTATTTTTATATTAAAAATAATGCAATGTAAAACAAATATAAAATGTATATATTTTTAAAAAATTGAAATTTAAATATTTACGTAATTTTATTTACATTATTTTTTGATTAACTTGACATAATGTCATGTTTTAAAAATAAAAATATGTTTGTGTTTAACATAGGATATTTTTTCCGAATTTGGGCTAAAACTCGTCAGACATTTTCAAAATTCACCGATGATGTCATATTTTTCCAGCAATGTTTAAATGTCTGACGAGTTTTAGCCCAAATTCAAGAGCAAAATGCCAATTATATTAAATAAAAATTGAATATGAAATTGTCAAGTTAAAAAATTAAATTTTATTAAAATCGTTTTTTTCATTATTAATGCAGACACAGTGTTGATGTGTCGTCGTGTTGCAGTGCTTTTTTGCGTAGCAAAAAAATACTTAATTTAAACTAAAATACTTCAACACTACGACACATCAATACTACAACACCACAACACCAAACCACTATGACACGTCCGCCACTTTCCGTGAAGATTATTTTTGCTATTGGTCAACTGGGTTGGTCATTGGCGAGTTTTGGGGTATTGAATCTGATACCTTATTTTTATATGCCGCCTGAATCGGGCAAGACGGATTTCCCGGATTTTATTTATCAGGGTGCGATTTTGGGGGTGCTGACGGTGGCGGGTTTGGTCAATTTCGGAGGGCGGTTTTTTGACGCGATCAGCGACCCGATTATTGCGAATCTTTCTGATAAATCGACAAATAAATTTGGTAAACGGAAGTTGTTTTTGGCAATGGGCGTGTTGCCTTTTGCCTTACTGTCGGTCTTGGTATTTATGCCGATAAGCCCTGACAATACGATGCTCAATACGGCGTGGATGATGGGTTCTATTGTCTTGTTTTATTTATTTTTTTCCTTATATGTAGTGCCTTATAATGCTCTCATCGGCGAACTCGGACACCACCCCGACGACCGGATGTTGATTAGTACGCTAATCTCGGTGACATGGGCAATCGGCTTCGTTTTGGGCGGAATGATTTATGCGATGCAAGGTCATTTTGAGACCACAGGCATGACTTCCCACAAAGCCTTTCAAAGCTCACAGATGATACTCTCAGGCATTGCTTTTGTGTGTATGCTTTTTCCGATTTTATTTTTGAATGAAAACCGATATTGCAAACAAACCACTTCGTCGGTCAACTTCGCTCAATCGCTGAAAATTGTCTGGAGTAATCGCAATTTTAAATATTTCGTTTTTTCTGATTTAACTTACTGGGTAGCCATTACCATTATCCAAACGGGAATGATTTATTATGTGACCATCCTGCTCGGAATGGATAAAGAACAAGCGAGTTTTTTTGGAGTGGCTGCCTTTTTACTGAGTTTTGCGATGTATATTCCGATTAATCTGGCGGTCAGGCGTTGGGGCAAAAAGCCTGTCGTGACGGTGGGCTTTATCTTGTTTGCCATGACTTTTTTAGTCAGCTTTTTTCTCGGACGAATCCCGCTGCCCGACATGGCGCAATTTGGCTTATTGATTATATTTGCAGCACTGCCGATGGGTATTTTTGGCATTATTCCAAATGCTATTATTGCAGATATTATCAACCGCGAAGCTGAAGAAAAAGGCGAATCGCAAGCAGGTATGTTCTTCGCTTTTCGGACTTTTATGATGAAACTCGGCGCATCATTCGCACTCCTGATTTTCCCGTCTTTTTTGTTGCTGGGGCGAAGTGCAGAGAACGATTTTGGCATTCGGGCAACAGCCGTTGCAGCTTTGGCTTTTTGTCTCTTGGGCTTGTTTTTATTTCAGAAATATGAGGAAGTGGAATGAAGGAATATCGAATGACGAAGGAATAACTCGCAGTAGGTTGGTTACTTCGATATTCGGCATTCCTTGTTCGATATTCGATATTCAAAAGATTACCTTTTAGGTTGAAATTGTATTAAATATACTGTGAACAAAATTTCTTTATATTTTCAAAGCTGTCGAATAAGGCATAATCTATTGAATATCATTAAGGTTTGAAATAATATAAAAATAAATTTTTATTAATTAAAAATAATTTTATAATATTTTTTATATAAAAAATAAATTATTTGTAAAATTTATTTATTTTAAAATGATTAAAAAAAATGCTATCTTGCTGCTCGTAATTTGGGTATCGGATAATTTAGTTTAACTAATTATCCGATTAATCAATAAACCAAATATAATGACGAAAGAGAGATTTGATGATTTGTTGTTATATCCACACGTATCCGAAAAACCAACGGGTGCAGAAGTGGAGCGTATGACTGTGCGTTATCCGTATTGTCAAAGTTTGCATATATTAGTAGCTAAAATGCACGGCTATACGCATCATCCGAATGCAGAAAAATCGCTACACCGAGCCGCTACTTATGCTACTGACCGCACCTATTTGTATCATATTATGCAGAACCTGCACACACCTAAAACACCTGATATGCCGGAACAAGTTGTTGACCTGACCACTGCTTTTGACGAGCAGATGTTGGTACTCGAAGAGCCGCCTGTGTCTGAATTTGAGATATTGGTGGTGCCGCCGGTGCAGCATACCACGAGCAGCACACTGTCTTTGATAGAAACGCCACAACCCTCTGCTCTTGAAACCACTTCGGCTACCGAGCCTTTGGTCATTTCGCCGATAAGTAGCCCCGAAACCTTTGAAGAAAGCCATGACCTAAACACTTCCGCCGCCGAAATATTCGATATTTCAAGTCCGACAGAAAGCCCCGAAACAGAAGCCATCATTGAACCCGAAACAATTGTTGAAGAAGAAGAAATAATTATTCCCGAAGAAACCAAAAACGATATGCCACCGACTGATTTTATACAATGGCTATCAGGATTGGAAGCCCCCGAAGTTGAATCTTCTGACCATAAAAATAAAATAAAAAAAGTTCGACAGGTCAAAAAAGTTAAACAAGCTAAACAAAGCCAAAGAATCACACGTACCCCGACCTCTACGAAAATCACCGCTGATAAAGGTAAGCGATTAAAGAAACTTATTGAAAAAAGTATTGTTTCTAATGATAGTATTGCCTCTGAAACCCTCGCTGATTTGCTGGTGCTGCAAGGCAAGAAAAAGAAGGCAATTAAAATGTATAAGCAATTAAGTTTGAAATTTCCAGAAAAAAGTGCGTACTTTGCAGCCCAAATTGAAAAATTGAAAGATTAGTTCATAGCATACAGACCATAATCCATAGGTTTATGTAAAATTTACTACATATTTCTATCAATCATCGACTGTTTACTATTGACTGCTAAAAAAATAAAAACATGTTAGGATTACTTGTTGTATTAATAGCCCTTGTTTGCATACTTTTAATGGGCGTTATTTTGATACAAAACCCTAAAGGCGGTGGATTGGATTCCACATTTGGGGGTGCGTCCGGTGCCAATCAATTATTGGGTGCGGCAAAATCTACTGACTTTATCGAAAAATTGACTTGGGGATTAGCAGCAGCATTATTTGCATTGTGCCTAATCACAAGTTTGATTGTACGTGGTGGAGGCGGCGGTAATGAAGGTCCCGGTTCATTATCAGATGACCCTACAGGCTATATTGACATTCAAATAGAGAAGGAAGCCACTGACGACACTTACTACATCTAAAATATAAGATATTTTGACAGCCCATTCGTTGTAGAATGGGCTTTTTTTATGTCAATTTTGTATATTTTTATTGCCTTTCAAATGACAGTATGACCGTTAAAATGGCATAATGACATAAATATTTCATTGGCACAAGAAATGCTAAATGATTGATTGACGGGTTGTACAGTTAATCAGTTAATTTGTCAATCAGTTTATCAGGTATCTTTTATAATCTCTTTTCATTTTTTATAATTATTTTAATTTAAATATTTTTATTGAAAAATAATTTAATATTAAAAAAAGTAAAAATAAAAATAGAGTTTTTTACATAAATATTTGATGTACTCCAAAATAAATCAATTTCATGGCTATCTGTCCAAGTTTGTCCGGCTTTTAATCAAAATTCAATTGATTGTAAAAAACTATGAACTATGAACCGACAACTATGAACTGATATACCAATTCATTAAATTCATTAATTAACTAATAAAAATAGGATTAACTATGAGACCGATCAACGATCGTGTAGTAGTCAAACCGGCAGCCGCTGAGGAAAAGACTAAAGGAGGCATTATCATTCCCGATACTGCTAAAGAAAAACCACAACGAGGCGAAATCGTCGCCGTAGGACCGGGTAAAGACGGCAATAAAATGACCGTTAAAAAAGGAGATACTGTATTATATGGTAAATACTCCGGTCAGGAATTGAACTATGAAGGGGAAGATTACCTTATCATGCGCGAAGATGATATTTTGGTGGTGTTGTAGTTCGTTAGTGTTGTAGTATCGTAGTTTTTTTTAGTGTTGTAGTATCGTAGTTCTTAGTGTTGTAGAAGTTCTTGTTTTATAAATTTTTTTAAAAAAACACTTCAACACTTCAACGCCACAACACTTCAACACCACAACACTTCAACACCACAACACCCCAACACATCAACACCACAACACCCCAACATTTTAACACGACAACACTTAAATATTATGTCTAAAGAAATAAATTTTAATACGGAAGCCCGCGAGAAACTCAAATCGGGTATTGACGCACTTGCGAATGCCGTCAAAGTGACCCTCGGACCAAAGGGAAGAAATGTGGTCATTGACAAAAAATTCGGCGCACCTGCCATTACTAAGGATGGTGTGACGGTAGCCAAAGAGATAGAACTCGAAGATGCTGTAGCCAATATGGGCGCACAGATGGTCAAAGAAGTCGCATCCAAAACCGCAGACATTGCAGGTGACGGTACGACGACTGCTACTGTTTTGGCACAAGCCATCGTGACGACAGGTATGAAAAACGTAGCTGCCGGAGCCAACCCAATGGATTTGAAAAGAGGTATTGACAAAGCTGTACACGCAGTAGTTGCCAACCTTGAGAAGCAATCTGAAGTAGTGGGTGACAACTTTGAAAAAATCAAACAAGTCGCTGCTATTTCTGCCAATAATGATGCAGAAATCGGGCAACTCATTGCCGATGCGATGCAGCGTGTGACCAAAGACGGTGTCATCACCGTAGAGGAAGCGCGTGGTACGGAAACTTATGTGGACGAAGTCATCGGAATGCAGTTTGACAGAGGCTACCTTTCGCCTTACTTCATTACCAATGCAGAGACGATGGAGACAGAGTACGAGCATCCACTCATCCTTATCCACGACAAAAAAATCTCCAATATGCAGGACCTTGTGCCGATTTTGGAGAAAGCAGTACAAGCAGGCAAGCCATTATTGATTATTGCAGAAGATATTGACAGTCAGGCACTTGGTGTGTTGGTGGTCAATCGCTTACGCGCCCAACTCAAGATCGTTGCTGTCAAAGCACCGGGTTTTGGTGACCGCAGAAAAGCTATGTTGGAAGACATCGCTATCCTCACAGGCGGTACGGTGATTTCGGAAGAAAAAGGTTTTAAACTTGATAATACCGAATTGGCGCACTTGGGTAGTGCCGAAAAAATCACCGTTGATAAAGACAATACAACTATCGTCAACGGTGGTGGTACGCAAGAGGCTATTGACGGACGCATCAAGCAAATCAAACAACAAATAGATAATACCACTTCTGACTATGACCGCGAAAAGCTGCAAGAGCGTTTGGCGAAACTCGCAGGTGGTGTGGCTGTCCTACATGTAGGCGCGCCCACAGAGGTTGAAATGAAAGAAAAGAAAGACCGCGTTGACGATGCACTTCACGCAACTCGCGCAGCCGTAGAGGAAGGTATCGTAGTTGGTGGAGGTGTTGCTTTGGTACGTGCCATTGCATCGCTCGATAAAGTGAAAGGTGCAAATGCAGACGAAGATACAGGCGTAGCTATCGTGCGTACAGCACTCGAATCGCCACTTCGCATTATTGCCGAAAATGCAGGTGTTGAAGGGTCTGTTGTCTTGCTGAAAGTCAAAGAAGGCAAAGGTGCGTTTGGTTATAATGCCTACACAGAGGAGTACGAAGATTTGAAAAAAGCCGGAGTCATTGACCCGACTAAAGTCACTCGTATTGCCCTCGAAAATGCCGCTTCTATCGCCGGAATGATTCTCACAACCGAGTGTGTCATCAATGACAAACCGGAAGAAGATGCAGGCATGGGCGGACACGGTCACGGACATGGTATGCCCGGTATGATGTAAAATTTCAGAGTGCTAACCAATCATATAAAAGCCTGCTTCGTTTGGAGTGGGCTTTTTTTTGTGCTTTGAATAATTCGTATTTTTTGTTTGAACGAGTATCAACTAAAAACGCTCCTTCATCACAAAAACACAGGGTTTAAACCCTGTGTTTTTGTGATGAAGGAGCGTTTTCAAAAAGGATAATTATTTTACAAAAATTATCACATAATCTAATTCAATACATTCTAAAAAATATAACGTAGTCCCAATCTCGCTTGCCATCTCGAATCCAAGCTAAAGTCATTGGAAAAAGTATTTTTTAAATCTGTATCAAAAGAATAGGTCGGTACACCATCGGCATCAACACTGACACCTACGGGCTGCGTATTGACGGGGAGTTGCTTAACACCCCAATTTGAATTAATTAAATTTCCGATATTTAATACATCTACACTCAATTGAATACGCTGTTCGCGCTCACCAATCATAAATTTATAATCTTGCAACAAACGAAAATCCCACTGCGAATACCACGGCGCGAGAATCGCATATTTTTGCATATACTCACCTCTATGGTCTTTCATATACGGGTCTTGCTCAATGTATGCACGGAAGGCTTCGCGTTGCTCTGCGCTGGCAAAATTTTGTGCATCCAATTCCGAATCCGTTGGTATATAAATCAAGTCATTCAAACCCGAACCATCACCATTGATGTCGCCCGAATAGGTGTAACTGAAACGATAATCCGCTGTAAAATCGCTTGCCGTAGTACCACCTTGTGCATATTGATAAAAGGTAGAAAGCGTGGTTGCCCAATTGCCATATTCAAAGGTCTTATACGCCGCACCAAACCAACGGTGACGTGTACCATACAATGAAGGTGCAAGAATTTCCTGATTGACATTACCAAAAGCCGGATTGCGCTCAAAGGCATCGCTCGAAATCTCCGCATCAATCGAAGAAGCATCTTGTGCATCCGTAAAGTTGTAGCCCACAGTGAAATACGCATTATTTTCAAATGTCTTTTCAATTTTAAAACCGACATTCAAGGAGTAGCCCACATCCGTATTGTCAAAGACATAACCCGTTCCGAAAATCGGTCCGCCAAACAACTGTGCATGGTCATCTGCTGTATAAACGGGGCGTGTGTCCGCCGCATCATTTAGCATTCCTGTCGGTGGTTTTAGGCTGTAATTGCGAACAAAAGCTGCGTTGATGTCTTTTGTGTACATGGCATCAATAGAGGTAATCCAACCGCCTTCAAACTTTTGGTCATAACCGAGATTGGTACGCCACACCTGCGGAAATTTGAAATCATTTGCCGTCTTATTATAAAACCACCAATTCGGATTAGCCACCTGATTACCAATCCATACGAAGGGCAAACGCCCCGAAAATAAACCCGAACCACCGCGCAATTGCATCGTTTGGTCACCTTTAATATCGTAATTAAAACCAAGACGCGGCGAGATAAGTGGTGTTTGTTCCGGCAAGTCAAGGTGGTCATAAGTCACTGCATTTCCGTCCTCGTCAAACCATTCTACTGTTGGGTCGTAGAAGTCGTTTCTGTCAATATTTTCCTGTAATTTTTCTCTTGTATCAAAATACAAAGGCATATCTGCACGTACACCGATTGTGAGCGTCAATCTATCCGTAGCTGCCCATTCATCTTGCAGATACACAGCTGCCTGACCTACATTGGTTTCTGCCAATGCCCAACCTTCACCGAGTGCGCCCTCTGCACCACCGTTGGCATCAAAAACGTCTTGCGCTGCCGGAAATGCGCCGTCAAATGCTCCCACATTCACACTATCCAAGAAGGCTTCGACACTTGCAAAGCCACCACCAAAAGTACCGCCGTCATTCGCACCGCCATCATAGACACCAAGATTAAATGAGTTGTCAAAATCGAATTTCTCCAAACTCGCGCCTACCGTAATCGTGTGTTTTCCTGCATAAATATTTAGATTATCCGAAATCTGTAAAACATCCTGTCTCAATCTATTACTGATAGAAAATGGCTCATGTCCCGCTACAATGTATCGAATACCATCGCGATTAATATTAATCACCGGGGCAGGTGCGCTGAACGGGTCGCGATTGTCGCGATACGCCGTATATCCGGCTTGTAATTTATTAGATACTTTATTGCCAAATAGCGAACGTAATTCCAAAATACCTGAATGAATCAGGTTATTGATACGATAGCCCGAATTTTGAAATTGGAGTGTTGTCAAATCCGGTCCACGTCGTCCGATAGCGGAAGGGTGCGCGGGTTTATCGGCAAAAGCATCCAAGAAATTATATGTAAGTGTTAAGCTATTATTCGTATTAATATTAAAGTCTAACTTGGCAAGACCTTTCAGGCTATTGGTCGAATGAAGGTAGCCTTCATACAAACCCGGATCGTAACCAAGTCCCATCAAAGCATCTCTGACAGCAATCAAATCTGCTTCCTCTACACGCGATACATTTTGCCCTGACCTGTCGGCATTATTCGCAATAAAAGTCGTTCCCAAATCCTCACGATTATCAATTTCAGCATTGAGGAAAAAGAAAACTCTGTCCTTTACAATCGGTCCGCCGAGCGTAAAACCGGCTTGGTATTGGTCGAGGTCCGGCACTACGATTTCATCGCCAGCCACCTTGCCGCCCGTCAAATCCTGATTACGATAAAAGCCAAAAATGCTTCCACTCAATTTGTTGGTACCCGACTTGGTAACGGCATTGACTGCTGCGCCCGTAAAGCCCGATTGCGTCACATCATAAGGCGCGACCGATACCGTAATTTGCTCAATGGCATCCAAGGAAACGGGCTGTGCATTCGACTGTCCGCCCGGTGTCGCGGCATCCAATCCGAAGGGATTATTGAAGATAGAACCGTCGAGCGAGAAGTTGTTGTACTGGTCGTTTCTACCTGCAAATGAATTGCCGTCTGATGTAGGTGTCAGGCGCGTATAGTCTGAGGCAGAGCGACTTATGGTAGGCAGATTTTCGATGGCTTCGGTGGAGATATTCGTCTCGGCACCGGTGCGCTCATTGTTGAGGATGCTGTTGCGCTCGGCAGTCACCGTCACGCCTTCCAACTCAATGCCTTCCTCTTTGAGTGAGGTGTTGAGCGTGAGTTTTTGCGCGAGGGCAAGGTTGATACCGCTATTGGTTTCCGCAGCAAAACCCAAGAAGCTAATCTCAATGGTATAAGGTCCGCCGACGCGGAGGTTGGGTAGATTGTAGCGTCCGTCGGCGCGGGTGGTCGTGCCGTATTGTGCGCCCGAAGGGGTGTGGGTCGCCACCACTGTAACGCCCGGTAGCGGGTCGCCACTTGTATCGCTTACCAGCCCGTTGACACTGGCTGTCGTGACCTGCGCGTACATACACGCCCCCACAAATAAGCCCAAAATAGTGAGTAGTAGTTTGATTCTCATACGTTTACAGATTTTTAGTTAATGTAGAATGATTCCATGCTGTAAATGTACGGAGATTTTTTTTGATGTTTGGGGTTGTTCACATTTTTGGGTGGGGGTGTTGGTAAAACCGTACAGGCGATTTCAATCGCCATGTCCTACGATAACATGGCGATTGAAATCGCCTGTACGCATTACGCATAATCCACCCGCATCTGCTCCACCTTAGCGATGATTTCCTGTACCGTTTCTTCCAATTCCTCGCCCATACGCAGGTATTCATTCGGATATTCCTCCTGCATTTCATACATCAAGGCATACCAAATCGGCTTGAATTGGTCTTTGAGGTGTAATGCTTTCGCTTTTGGATGATTAAAATATTCGTACAATGTTTTATATTGTTTATCAATAAGTAAAAAATAAAGATAACTATTGATAAATTCTTTATGATCTGTTTCCTCACTATCATTATTTTTTGGATTAGCTGTTTTATATTCTACTATGGGTTCTTCAAGTTTTTTCAAATCAGGTTCCGATAAATACCTAGCATATTCGCTATTATTCTCCTTCAAAAAGTTACGAGTCACTTTTAGTAATTCATCCTGATTTTTAGTAGGCAGCGATTGGGTAGAAGCCAAAGCCTCCGACATAAGATAAGCACCTCTGATGTCATAATCTCCAGCACGCAACTGACTGATATGCCGTTCAGTACGCACAACAAGTTCCGTCTCATCACACCACTCTTCCAGAAAGCGCACCAACCAAATCACCTTCCGCTTATCCCCCTTCCTACCATGCCGCATCAAGTACCAGATATTAAAAAAACGCTCACTGATTTGGTAAAAATGATTCTTATTATTGGTGAGTTTTTTGGTGATGATTTCATTTTTTTCCATTTGTCGGAGTTGGGCAGAGACGGTCTTGCTAACGATGCGGGTTTTCTGACTAATCTCGCTCACGCTCACCGCATCCCAAGCAAAGGCAATGGCTTCTACGATTTCCTGTTGTTGGGCGGGCAGGTCGTCCATACGGTGCTTGTACAGAGGCGTGACCCTATCCAGTATCGCCTCCAAATCGGAAAAGGCACTCCCTTGTTTTTGGTCAATAAAAATCTCAAACAACAAGACAATCGTGCGAATCACCCCGCCCGTCAGTCGGCGTAGGGCTTCGATTCTGCCCATTTGGGTGTCGATGATGTCTTTGATTTGGTCTTGTTTGTAGGCTTCGCCGAGTTTGAGCAGGAGGTCTATTGTTTCCTCTTTATTCAAGCCGTGGAGTCGCTTAACCTTGAAAAATTCAAAAAACGGATGCTTATTATCATAAAACGCTTCCAAGACCTTAGAAGAAGCCCCGAAAATGCGAAAACTCGTATTGGTCTGCAAAACGGTACGCAATCGCTGGACTTCCTGCCGATTAAATTTGGCAAAAATATCCCCGAAATTATCAATAAAAAGAATGAGTTTTTTGCCCTTCTCTGCTAGTCTTTTTTCCAACATTTTGAACATTTCATACTCATACTCCTCTTCCGACGGATAACTCGAAAAACTCGCATCCATTTCATCATACAAACCTTTAAACTCGCTGTATTTATCCTCAAGCAATGTCGCAATACGTTCCCACAACTTATACAATCGCCGGATGCTATATTCTTCCTCATTAAAAACAATCGGCAACAGCCATTCATTCAGTGCATCGTCATTTTCTATCTCATACGCCAAACGCAGTAGCAAAGTCGTTTTGCCCATGCCCCGTTTGCCTTCGATGAGATAATGTTGTTCGGGATGCTTCAAGGTCGTGCCTTTTATATCATCAAACAGCCGTTTGAAAGTTGTCAGGCGCACCACGAAGCCGTCAATCAGTTGTTCTTTTGTCTGATTATCAGGATTGTAGATAAAATCTATGGTTTGGCGATGTTGTATTAATGTCATGGCGATATTGTTTTAATTTGCAATACCGTAATGACTGCTTTAGCTGTCAAGTGAATACCCAAACGCTTGACAGCTAAAGCAGTCATTACGAGGGCGTTACACTCGGATGTATTTATTCCACCACAATTGTAGAATGGGAGAATTGAAGGTGTAATGTCCGTCTTGTAGATTGATATAGCCGTCGTATTCGAGGGATTCGATGACGGCATTGATGTCCCTTTGTTCGCCTTTAGACTGCAATTGTTCAAATAGCGTCTCTTTGGACAATTTATTGCGCTCTGCAATGATGTTCAGTATCTCCAATGCAAGTTGATAATCTTCTTCTGAAAAGGCATCTCTCAATCGGTTGTAATAGCTGTCAAAATGTGTATTGTTCCGACGATTACATATACGGTCAAAAGCACGGTCAACCACTTCGGAGTTAATCTTCGTCTTATTTTGGTCGTATAAATCCACCAATTCCTGTACAGATAATTGAATAAAAAACGGCATGAGCCAATTGATTTTCTCCAATAAGTAATCAATCGCTGTAGATTCGTAAGGTACTTTAGCACTATTCAGGAGTTTTTCGATAAATAGTTTACCGTCTTCGGGGCTTAAAGGCGGAATCTCGACTTGGTTCAAATCGTTGATAGATTCGGGCGTATTCAGGCGATTCACAATAGCGGGCAAACCAATCGACCCCGTATAAATAAACTGAATCCCACCGGATGATTCCTGTCTGATTGTTCGATTCAATTTGAGAAAATGCACTGCTGCTGTCTCGCCGTTTTTCTTGTGAATATTTTCCACCGTACTCGGAAATTCATCAATCATCATCACAATACGGACGTGTTCGTTGTCCAGTTTTTTCATCAATTCAAGAAAGATGTCCGAGTATTTTTCTTCTGTCTTACTTTGAAGTTCTATTTCCACACCAAAAGCACCAATTTTTTTGACCTTATCCGTAATCACCTCAAAAATACCCTTAGACTTTTCAGAGGCTTTCACCTTTCGACTCACCACTTCACTATTCAATAAAGCATCAAATAAGCGTTTGAAATATAATTCAGCATCATCAATAGATTCGGTAGCCAAGTAGATAAAAGCGTAACCCTCCTTGGGATTATCTCTCAAATGATACATAATAGAAGTCTTGCCCACACGACGAGGAGCTGCCATAAAAAGATTACTTCCGCTATCTAACCGTCTATAAATCAGGCGAGTAATAATATCCCTTTCAAAATAATCCGTACCGCTTACGGGTTGCCCTACGATGTTGTTCATTTAATCTTGTTTTTAACTATAAAATTATTGTCAACACAAAAGTACATAACTATTTTTTTATAGTCAAGTTTTTTAACTATTTTTTTATAGTCAAAATAAAAAAAGCGAACCACAAGGCTCGCTAATATCTAATTTGGGTTAGTGTATTTAGGAAAGTGTTGTATCAACCAACGCACCCCGAACACCATAAGTACGATGCAAGTGAGTAATCCAATAAATTTGAGGAATCTATCCATTTTGGGTAAAATTAATCTATACCGAATCAAATTCAATATAAGGATTTTTGACTTTAAGCCCCGAATTGAGTATTAAGTCACATATTTTTCAGTTCTTTGCAAATAATTTCCCTGCGTCTGATTTTTCATGCAACTACTCCACGACATTTTTGTCTTATTAAGAAAGGAAGCCATACTCGAATGGCGGCAAAAATACGCTATTGGCGGCATACTCTTGTATGTCATATCAACAGTATTTGTTGTATATATTGCCTTTGTGCAAATAGATACGCGGGCTTGGAATGTTTTGTTTTGGATTATCATGCTATTCGCGGCGGTCAATGCGGTGGTCAAAAGTTTTGTACAAGAAAATAGCCGGAGACAATTGTACTTTTACAGCCTTGCTCATCCTACGGCGATTATTCTGTCCAAGATATTATACAATACCTTGCTGCTTGGTCTCATTAGTCTGCTGACCTTTGCGGCAATGTCCTTTTTTACCACAAATATGGTCAAAGAAACCGGATTATTTGCGCTGATACTCTTCTTAGGCAGCGTGGGTTTTTCGATAGCTTTTACCTTCATTGCGGCAATAGCCGCTAAAGCCAACAACAGTGCAACCCTTATGGCAATCATGGGTTTTCCGGTGGTGATACCGATACTTCTCACCCTCGTCAAACTCTCTGCCAATGCCCTGCGACTAATACAAGACACCGCCTATTGGCGCGACATTGCCATCTTACTCGCAATAGATGTGATTTTATTGACACTCGTAATCATATTATTTCCGTACCTCTGGCGGGATTAGTTGATTAAGTTTATGAAGTTTGTAGAGTTTATAAAGTGATTAGTTATTCGTAACTCTCGCTACTCGCAAACTCGCTACTCGCTACTCATTATGACTTGGTGGAAAATACTTGGCATTATACTGATGCTTTATACAATTGTGGCGGGATTACTCGTGCCACTCTCCCCTTCGACTGCCTACATCAAAGGCAATAAAGCCAATACCGGCACTGTTCTTCAAACCGCAGTATATGGCTATAATACCTATTATACAGATGCCGAAAATATACGTGTTTGGATGCGTAGTGATTCGGCTTACGGACTATGTGCCGATGAAGTCAAAGCCGTCTCCGACCGCGAACTGGCAGTAACCTTCAACATACCGGAGCGCATATCGGATAAAGATGGTGTCATAGACTACTCGCTGATTGTAGATGCCGGTACCAAAAACGGCTACTCCGTACTTCCTGCCGCTATCAGTATTATTCAGCAACCTAGCCGCGCTCTGCCTGCTACCGATTGTGCCGTTTCAGCATTGAGCCAACGCGATATGGGCATGACCTTTCCCTTTCGGAATATTCTCGAAGAGTCCATTCGCAGTCTGTATTTTCATGTACCTTTGTGGTTTGCGATGATGCTTCTGATGTTTATATCAGTTATTTTCAGTGTACAATATTTGAGTTCTAATGACCTGAAATTCAGTGTAAAAGCCAGTGCCTATGCACGTGTAGGCGTGTTGTTCGGCATACTTGGCTTAGTGACGGGAGCAATTTGGGCAAAGCATACTTGGGGCGCATATTGGAATTGGGATGTCAAACAAAATACTGCTGCCGTAGCCGTCCTGATTTATATGGCATACTTCGTAGTACGCGATTCTTTTGATGATTTGGATAAGCAGGCACGCATTTCTTCGGTCTATAATATTTTTGCTTTTGCAGCACTCATCCCTTTGCTATTTGTCATTCCAAGATTGACAGATAGCCTGCATCCGGGCAGCGGTGGCAACCCTGCACTCGGTAGCAATGACCTTGACAATACCATGCGAATGGTCTTTTATCCGGGAGTGATTGCCATGATGTTGTTGGGTGCTTGGTTAGCTAATTTGCTGTGGCGTATTGATTGGCTCAAATTGAATCAACGAATGCGATTTTAATGATTAATGGTTAATGATTAATGATTAATGTAGTTAATAGACTTGTACGACTTGACAAGTTTATCTAAACGACAAAAGTAGTTGACACTCTTGGAATCTGATTTTTAGCTAATTATGAATTTCAGTGCCTTACCCACGTTTAGCAAACTTGAAAAGTTTACCAAACGGCTTACTTATATTTTGTGTAAAATTACTATCGTATGAAGTGTCAACCAATTGGATAAACTTATCTACGACTT
>CALIZI010000375.1 GCA_938028705.1 uncultured Saprospiraceae bacterium
AAACTTGTAAAAAGTTAGGCATAAACGCTTATGCATATATCTTAGATAGACTCAACCATAAACGAATGACTGACCTCCATAATATCATATATCAAAAAATTACTACAACACAACAATACCCTGACTTATTTACATGATACAAAGTAACGATAGTTTACAACAAAACATGATTATCTTTTTTATTTTTAATGAATTAAAAATCAGTAAAATGCAAGAAAATATCTTAATCCTGCGTCCTACGCCTTTTACATTTTACATTTATTATTTTACATTTTAAATTAATTTTAATTCATTTTTTATGAATATCCATATTCACCAAAATAGCAATATTCATAAAAAAGAAGGAGCCGACTTTATCGGTTTCTATCAGGTCATTCATCAGGAGAAAAGCATCAATAATGACAATGGAGAGAATGGATGCCATAATGATTTTGCGTCGGGCAGGGGAGGAGGTGGCGTAATAAATTTGTTCTCCTTTGACAAGGATAATGATGGTAAACAACAGAAAAATCAGCAGACCGGGAATCCCTTGGTCGGTCAGCATCATGAGGTAATAATTGTGTATGCCCGACATTTCGGGATTGTGGCTTACATAAGTTTCAAAACTACTGACAGTATAACCTCTATAAAAATTATAAAAATTGCCCGGACCAAAACCCGTCAACAAATCTTCCTGCGACATATTGACGGCAGCCACCCAACGATAGAGGCGTTCCATCGTCGAAATATCTTCCATATTATAGGTGGCTTCTATCAGGCTATTGAAATCGTAATGCGAAATGGTGGTCTCGTAATTGGGTGCGTAGTCGAGGTATTTATTATTATGCGCCAAAAAAACAACACCTGCCAACAACACCGCCAATGAAGTTCCAATGGCTATTTTCATCAGTCGCAAGCGGATGACAAAGTACGCACCCAGCGCAATCATCAAAGCAATATAAGCTGTTCGCGTAAAAGAAAATTGAATACCGATAAGGATAATCAGCATACCAATGACTACCATCCACCACTTATTTGACCAGCGTTTGTACCAGGTCGTTGCGACCAATACATAAGGCAAAAACAAAGATAATAAAGCCGCATATACCACATGATTTCTGTAAAAAGGTCGCATAGCGAGATGACTGTCTTTGAGTGTAAAACCCGCTGAGACTTGTTGCATCAGTACAATCAATATCGTAAACAACAAAGGGATAAATATACACCAAAATAACTGCCTGACGTACTTTTCGTCAGTAATCAGAACGCTTGTAAGTAACACAAAAACAAGGATATACCACATTTTGGCAATGAAAAATTTGGCAGAAACAAAAGCCATCTGAGAGTTAATGGCAGCTATCAGCATCCAAGCTAAATGCAGGAACAAGACCAGCATAATCGGATGCTTAAAAAACGCAGCATTGATGCGATGCAGGTTGGAAAAGAGATAATAAATATACACCAATGTCAAACCCACAATCAAAGGTTCGGTGGGCAGGTCGGTAGCAAAGCCATTGGGCAGATAAAACTCCGTAGAAAGCGGAATACAAATTAATAATAAATAAAATATCTTACGAAAATCCACCACCGCCACAAAAGCCACCAATACCCCCAAAGGCAAAATCAACAAAGGATAAAAGCCCGTCACCAAAGCCAACACCACTCCTAAGACTATGGTAAAAGCATAGACAAGATAAAGGTAATATTGTGCATTTTTTTCCATAATTACTCGTCCACTCACTACTCGTTACTGTTGAATCTTACTAAGTCGTGGTACATAACTCGTACTAAGTCGTGGTAGCCAAACTACTAAAAAGTCGTAGTATATTGGCTACCATATTTCGAGCAAACAAATTTGAGTTATAAAGAGAAATTGCTTGCTTGATAAATTTGTTTATATATCTTGGTTAGTTCCCTTGTGGTACCCTCCATGAGTGCTTCTTTGGAGATACCCTTGATATTCATTCTAATCAATTCAAGTTCATTGACATCGTAAAAGATAAGTTGTTTAGTCCTACTGGAAAATGTAATGGTCAAGATATTTCCGGGTATAGCTTGGCGGATGTAGTATCGTTGTCCGCCCAGATGTACACACTTATTTTGTGCCACTTTTCTGTGCCATTTTCCTCTACCTAAAAATCGGTAAATTTTAGACATATCCAAAAGTTGTTTTTCTTTTCTGATAGCGTATGGTCGTTTAGAATGAGCCGCTTGTGGATAGACTTGTAAAGGTGCTTTTTTGTTAAAAGTTCGGCTGGGATAGTTCTCATTCAACACCTTGCGCCTATAGTTGATATTATCAAAAAGGGCATGCCAATCAGGATAACATATTCCTTTGAGGGCTTGATTAAAAATTGTTAAATGTGAGCGTTCAACGATATTATTTTGGTCTGGTGGCGGTTTATCAATAAAGTGTAAATCTATACCCAGTGCCAATAGCCATAGATGTAATTTTGAAGGAAAAGGTGATTTGCTGGAGTTCTCAATGAATACACTGTCTTTGTCTACTTGGAGGTTTTTAGGCATACCTGATTCTATGAAAGCCAGACGTAATGCCCATTTGTAATGTCTTGTAGAGGGCTGTGTGTTGGAGTTGGCTACTTCAATGGGAAAAGCCATACAATACTTTCTTGAAAAATCATCTTTGATATCAATGAGTGCTTGAAAGCCAACACCCTTAACTGCAACAGTTCCTTTGGCATCCATTTCCCATTTCTGGTGACAGTAGCTACTGCGTTTGATTCGAGGTTTGCCAGGCAGGGGCTCTCGCGGCTCTCTGTATTTGATGTAGCCTTTTTCCACCAAAAAACGATGAATGGTATCCGCACTGGGCAGATCTTGTGGAGGATAGCCTTCCAATTGTAATTCAACCAGAATACTGATAGCACCCCAACCTTCGTTATGTCCGCGCAGGTACTTGATACGCTCACCAATCTCAGCACTAAACGTACTCAATGCACCTTTTACCGGACGACCCATTGAGGAAGTGATGACACCTTTTTTTTATGCGCTGTCTCCACTTGTTGACAGTCTTAATGGAAATACCTAAAGCATCAGCTATCGTCTGGGAGGTCCAATTATCTTTTACTTTGTCTTCAATGAACTTGCGTTCTTCGAGTGTAGTTGGTCTAGCCATATATTGAACAATTTTAATGTATAAGTGAAATAAATATAAACCGTAAATATACTACGACTTTTTAATAGTTGAGCTACCATGACTTAGTACGAGTCGTGTACCACGACTTAGTAAGATTCAACATTACTCACTACTCACTACTCGCTACTCGTTACTCACTACTCGCTACTCACTACTTCCCTCCAATTTACATCTTTATAATAATTTAATATCAGCACCCCAAGCGAGCTGAGGATAAAAGCCAACATTCCGACACTCAATACGGTCAATGTACGACGCGGACGCGAGCGCACCACAGGCGTGATCGGCGGCTCGGTGATGTAGAGCGAATAGACTTCGGTATCATAGACCGTTTGGTATTGAAAATAGCGGTCGCGGAGGAAGCTGATTTCATCGGCGATGGCTTCTTGTCGCAGGCTCAGCAGCGTGACTTTCTCGCGTCCTTTGTTAAATTTATCTAAATTGATATTACTTTTACTTTTAGGAGAAGTGAGTTCAAATAGTTGACCTTCAAGACTTTGTACGTTAGATTCAAATTTATATATCGTGTCTTGTGGTACTGTACCGCTTTTTCTGGCAGCTTTCAAACGGGCGCGATTGGAAGCCAATGCCGATTCCGCTTTGACCACAAGCGTCGTCAAAAACTCCTCTTGCGATTCTACACTCACAATACCGTATTTTGAGCGCAACACGCCGATACTATCCGTCGAAGTACTATATTCGGTTTGCTTATCCGCTATTCTTTTTTTGAAAGATGACAGGATGCTTCGTTGATTGGATTTGGTCAGTCGGTTGTTGATTTCATTGATTTTGCCCAGTACCGCCCATACCATATCTGCTGTCTTTTCGCGGTCGGTATCTTCTATCGAGATTTCTATGGCATCTTCCGCATTCTTTTTGACTTTGTACAATTTCAAAAAATCTTCCATGACATAATGCGGAGCTTCCAACTCGGTAGAGTCAATATCGTAGTGAGCATACAAATCATATTTATCTACAATATAATTAATCACTTCAGGTGAATGCGCCATGTTGAGCATCCGATTAGTTTCATCAGTACCACCAAAAAAGTCTAAGGCTTCATCTGCCCCACCAAATAAAGCTCCCCGGCTCGCAATACGTGGATTGGCAGGATAAAAAGTGGCGGTGGATTTATAATAATTCGGTGTCACCAAACAATATATTACCGCTACCAATCCTGCTAATGCAGTAGTGATGATGATAGGAACTTTCCATTGGTAGAGTGCCTTGAGTACGTCTAAGAGGCTTTCTTTATGATTTGTCATGTATTGTCAGAATTTTGAAGGCAAAGGTAACATTTATCCCAACATTTATCAGTCATCATTGAGCATTTAATAAAGTAGAAAATAAGACTAGTGCTATAAATATAATGTTCCTACTTGCTTTGAATTTCCAAAATTCAAAGCAAGTTGCTCAATTTTTAGATTACATTTACAAGACTAGTAAAATGCAAACAAAATAGAGTTGCTCATTATAAAATAGAATAAATGCCTTATACTTGTTTTATAAGTAAATTAAATGATATATGTTTAATGAAAAACAATAAATACATGACAATCAATTGACATTTAATTTATTCTTAATAAAAATGAAAAATAGTTTAAAATTTGTGACATCATTTATATCGAAAAAATAAAATTAGTGCATAGTTACAATCATAAATAATTAATTTTACGTATTCTTTTGTTTTTAAATAATTTAAATAAAAATGAGTAAGTATTGTGTAAAAAAGATGATTAAGTATTGTGTTTTTAACTTTTTTGTACTTACATTTGATGTATTAATGATTAATTAAATTTTAAACCAAAGTATTTTACTCCTAAAGAAGTCACAAAAATATTTGATTATATAAACGATTGTATAATTCATTAAACAACAACTTACCTTTCTGATATTCACTGTTAAACTGTAACACTTCCTCTTAAAAACACCCAATTATCCTATGTAATTCAATTATCAATTGATACAATCCATCTCGTTTTGCGAGTGTATCAAGGTGTGAAATTGCCGCTATATTCATCAATTTGTATGAATATGGTGTAAGCCATACCTATGCAACATACGAAATATCTTGTATGTGTATTTGATTAGACTTTGGACAAAGGAAATTGGGAAATTAGGTAATCCCGATAACTATCGGGACTTTTTTAGATTTTTACAAAAAAAACTAATTATATGTTTTATTTTTTAATAAAACATATTTAATTGACTATTAGTGAATTATGATTTTAAACCGAGTTTTCTAATTTCCTAATTCCCATTTTGTCCAAAATCCAATATTTGAAAATATATACTTGAAGAAAACCAAGTCACATTATGAAAACTCTTACCGGATATATAAATGTCATCAGTCTGACCAAACTGTTTTTTATCTCCTTACTGGCAAGTGTATTTACAGTGCAATATGCCAGCGGGCAGCAGTACGTCCAGATAGGTGAAGGAACGAGCGTAACCGGAACAACTACACCTTCGCCCATCAATATATATTATCGCAGTCTTCATGGGCAGGTGGTTTATACCAAAGAAGAACTCAATGCCGCCGGATTTTTTGGTGGTGCGATTACCGAATTGGGTTTTTACATTGAAGGCGTACCCTCTCATGATTTACCAAATTATACGATTGGCATTAAAACGACTATGCAGGGCGATACCAGTGTATATGATGCCGGAGCATTCACAACCGTATATAATGTGGCGAGCTATACACCTGTGGCAGGCGGGTTCGATATGTTGACTTTAGATGAGCCTTTTTATTGGGGAGGTACGGAAAATTTACTGATTGATCTTTGTTTTGAGCAAGTTCCAAATTATACCTCTACGGGTACAGTTCGGTATTATCCAGCAGAATATGGTTTTCGCTACACGCGGTCAGATGGCTCCAACCAATGCGGAATACCTACCAATAGTAACACAGGACAAAAACCACAATTACAACTCGCCGTATCAGGGCAAGCGACAAATGATGTAGGTATTGCCGACCTGACGACACCAATAGATTTTTGTGCGGGCAATGAGGATATTGCGGTGGAAGTCAGAAATTTTGGTATCAATGTAATTGATTCGTTACGAGTGAATTGGAGCTTCGATGGTGTGGCACAATCCACTGTTCTGGTTACCAATCCGTTGGATACATTAGGTGGCACAGGCGCACAATTTACCACAGTTACACTAGGCAACAAAAGCTTTGTCAATGGCAATGCTTATGACCTGGAGGTGTGGACTTCTTTTCCGAATGGCGCACAAGATACCGTCAGTGTGAATGATACTTTGCGAACCGTTTTGCAGCCTTCACTGAACGGTACATATACCATTGGCGGTAGTTCGCCCGATTATCTGAGTATTGGCGATGCGGTTACTGATTTGAATAACTACGGTGTTTGCGGACCGGTGACTTTTAATATCCGCAATGGTTTTTATGACGAACAATTTTCTATCAACCAATTTTCCGGCGGTGGCTGCGATGTTCCGGTCATTTTCCAATCCGAAACAGGCGATAGCACAGGCGTAGTCATCAATGATGTTATCGAAAATCCTGCAAATAATTATATCGTAGAATTAAATGGTGCAGATGGTGTCACCTTTTCGGGTATCAACTTTGTCGGAACGGGAACTTACGCCCGTATTGTATATATGCGCGATGGGGCAGACTGCAACACCTTTGAGTCATGTACCTTCGACGGAAGTGCAGTGAGTTCTACAAGCGGCAATTATACTTTAGTTGCGTCGGAGTTTAACTCAAATAATCAAAAAAATACTTTCACACAAAATGTCTTCAAAAAAGGTAGTTACGCACTTACTTTGTATGGTAGTAACAGTGGTGGTATAGGACCACCTGAACTAGATGATTTTGCAGAGGCTTCTATCGTTGACCCCGATTCGGCAAGTCTCGAAATTTCCGATAATATCTTTGAAGAACAATACGTAGGAAGTATATTTTTAGAAAATTATGGTGGTGCAAGAGTGGTGGACAATAGCCTCAATTCCAACTCTGCTTATTCGAGTTGGATATCTATTCGGATAGAAAGTTTAAATGGTGACATAGAAGGTTTAAATGATGATATAGAAGGTTTAGCTGCTATTGCAAAGAGTCTAAGTGCCAATATAAAAAAGGATTTAAATGCTAATATTATAGAAAATTCAAATGGTATAGAAGTTTCCGGCAATACTATATCGGCATTGAGAGGTATGGGCATTCTATTGAATAGTCAGGCAGCTTCATTTACAGAGCGCAATTTGATTGCCAATAATTTCATTACCATTAGCGGTGACAATGCAAACACACGAGGTATTTATTGTTATTTCACCACTAATACAGATATTTATCATAATAATATCAATATAACAACTACCAATTCGACAGAATCCGCAGGTTTAGATATATTCAATTTTGATAATGGAAATATTATCAATAATTGTATTGTCAATACAGGTGAGGGCTATGCTATTCGTTACGATTCTCCGACCAATTCTGTTTCAAATTATAATAATTTTTACCATGCCGGAAATAATATCGGATATTATAATAATAGCCCTATCGGTGATTTGACCGACTGGCAAAATGCCAATGGCTTTGATGCCAATTCTATCAGCGTAGATCCTTTATACACAAGCGACACCGATTTGCATGTCAATACCATTGACCTCAATGCCGCAGCTACGCCCCTTGCCGATCTTCCCAATGATATTGACGGCGATACACGCGATGCAGCTACGCCCGATATTGGCGCAGATGAATTTACACCGCCGCCCAATGACGCAGGCGTGTTGGATATTACGCTGCCCGATAGTCCGTTTCCGGCAGGTACATATCCGGTATATGGTATATTGAAAAATTATGGTACGGATGACCTCCTCAATACCAATCTGTATTGGGAAATCAACGATGTCCTCCAACCTGTCGTCAATTGGTCGGGAACACTCACCTCCGGCGATACACTCCCCGTATTATTGGGTGATATTGACATTACCGTTGACCAAGCCTATACTTTGAGGTCTTGGACTGACCTGCCCAATGGCGCAGCAGATATGTTTCCCGTTAATGATACCACCAATCTTATAGAGCTATATGCAGGGCTTGGCGGCGAATATACATTAGGTGGTACTGACCCCGATTTTGCGGATTTTGCAACAGCCGAAGATGCCCTCAATCGCGGTGGTGTATATGCGCCCGTAACCATTAATGTCAGGGATGGCGTGTATAACGAACAAATCCACTTAATGGAAATTTTCGGTGTAGATTCTACCAATACCGTCACCTTCCAATCGGAAAGCGGAGACAGCACATCGGTAGTCATTGAATATGCCGGAACAAGTACCGATAACTATATTTGGTATTTGGATGGTGCGGATTATGTCACGATTAGAAGTCTGACAATCAAGCCTTTAAATAGCTCTTATGATGTAGCAATTCGCATTGAAAATCAGGCAAATCATAATATAATAGAAAATAATTATTTTGATGGAAACGGTATTTATGGAGAAATGATTTATTCCGGTCCTACGATAGATGAAGGTAATATTATTCGTAATAATTATTTTGAAGATGGACAAATAGCCGTCAACCTATCGGGAAGCGGTATAAGAGAAAATGGAAATATGGTCATCGGAAATATCTTTAAAGACCAAGACAGACAAGCTATAATATTGGATGACCAATTAAACGTTATTGTACAAAATAATGATATAGAAAATTTTGCAAATAACTCCACTTACGAAGCCATATACCTATACGATTGCGATGATGCCATTCAAATTACAGGCAATCGTATTCTGAGTTGCTGTCGTGCTTATGGCATACAAATGCAATATTGCAACAGCACATCAGGCAATGAGGGCTTGGTAGCTAATAATTTCGTTGCTTTACTCCGCACAACGGGTGATGCTTATGGTATTTATGATAGATATAATTCTTATCAAAAATATTATCATAATACAATAAATACATTAAGTAGCGATATTAACGGCAGGACTTTTTATGCACTCAATAGTTCTAACCTTGATTTACGAAACAATATTATTTCCAATAAAGGTACAGGCTATGCTATTTATACTGCCGATGGAAATATAGCCGTTTCTGATAATAATAACTTCTATACCGAAGGCGAAAATATTACTTACTTCGGGGAGAATATTGCTACACTGACCGATTGGCAAAGCACAACAGGACTGGATGCAGCTTCCCTTTCCGTTGACCCGCTTTTTGAATCGGACAGCAACTATGTAGTCGCCCAAATCTCACTCAATGCTGCAGCACAGCCCCTCGCCGAAGTCAGCACAGACATCGAAGGTAATCCCCGCGATGCTGCCACGCCCGATATTGGTGCTTATGAATTTACCCCACTCGCCTTAGATGCAGGTGTGATTGCAGTAGGCTTGCCCGATGTGCCTTTTGCGGTAGGTGATCACTTGGTACAAGCCGTCCTCAAAAACTTCGGAACGGATACCCTCACCTCCGTTGTCTTGGATTGGGAAGTCAATGGTGTGGCACAACCCTCTGTCAATTGGACGGGTATGCTCATTAGCGACGATACCCTCGAAGTGGGATTGGATTTTGTGACTTTTGACTTAGGGCAACCTTACTCTTTCAAAGTATGGAGCAGCCAACCCAATGCTCAAAACGACCTCGTTGCTGTCAATGATACCACAACTATCAATGATATATATGCAGGACTCGGCGGTAGCTATACGCTTGGTGGCACGACTCCTGATTTTGATGATTTTACAGAAGCAGCTACGGTCTTAAATTTAGGTGGCGTATATGCGCCTGTGGACATACAAATCAGAGATGGCAGTTACAACGAACAAATTGAACTCTTTGAAATTCCCGGTGCCGATTCTACCAATCAAATCCTCCTGACTTCTGAAAATGATGACCCTGCTTTGGTAACACTCACTTATACACCTAATTTCAGCAATAATTATGTATTAAAACTGACAGATACAGATTGGCTGACCCTAGAAGGCATCACACTACAAGCCACAGGTTCTACATACACAAGAGTAGTTTGGCTGGATGATAATGCTACGCATAATGTTTTTTCTGATAATATAATTACAAATCCATTAACGACTTCTACTTCAACCAATCGGGCAGTTATTTATGTACCCAGTACAGGTACAAATGAATACAACGGCTTTGTCAATAATACGATTTCCAATGGCAGCTATGGTATTTATATGATTGGTAATTATAATGATGCTTCTTACACTGCAGGTAATTATATTACAGGAAATACCTTTGAAAATCAATATTATATGAGTTTGCGAGTCAGTGATCATCAAAAGGATATGACGATTAGCGATAATTATATCAGTTCCAATTCGATTTATTCGAGTTATTATGGAATACAATTAGATGATTTGTATGACGGAATAGATGTACTGCGAAATCAAGTCATCGGAGCAACTCGCTACGGGATTTATGTGGATGATATTTCAGCGAGTGCAGATGCACCAATGAACATAGTCAACAACTTCATTGAGTTAAGCGGTACAATTGAGGGCTATGGATTATCTACCAGATATAGTGATTATCAAAATATTTATCACAACACCGTTTCGGTCAGCAATACCAATGTGGAATCGCGGGCTTTCTATTCGTATGCGGGAAGTAATGGATTTGTTAAAAATAATATTTTTTCCAATACAGGTGGCGGATATGCCTATTATGCGGGCACGATTTACGGCATCGTCGAATCCGATTATAACGATATTTACGTCACAGGTGCAAATACAGCTTATTGGGGCAATACCAATCTGATTACCCTCGCCGACTGGCAAACAACGACCTCATTCGATACCACTTCGGTAGCGATTGACCCTATATTTGTCAGCCCCACCGACCTGCACATCACCAATGTCTTATTGGATAAAAGAGGTACGCCAATCGCGAGTGTCACAGACGATATTGACGGCGATACCCGCGACCCGATACTGCCCGATATGGGCGCAGATGAATTTAGCACTGCCGAAAATGACGCGAGCCTATTTTCTATTGATTCACCCAATATTCCATTCCCCGCCGACAATCAGCCCATCTATGTCACCTTGCTCAATAATGGCTTGGACACGCTCCTAAGTGCAGACATAGACTGGGATGTGAATGACCAAGCACAAGCTCCTTTTTCATGGACAGGTACGCTCTTGCCCGGCGAACAAGCCGATTCTGTTTTGCTTGGTAATTTTACCTTTGAGCGCGACACGATGTACAGCATCACCGCATGGTCAAGCAATCCAAACGGGGTCATAGATACCGAAACCTATAACGATACCCTCCAACTCAATGACCTCTATGCGGCATTGTCGGGTATTTATACGATAGGTGGTGTATCACCTGATTATCAAGACTTTACCGAAGCTGTCACCGCACTCGATAGGGGAGGAGTCGTTGGAGAAGTGATATTTGAAGTGCGCTCAGAGACCTTTAATGAGCAAATTACGATAAACGAAATTATAGGCGCAAGTGCCGATAATACGATTACTTTCCGCTCCGAAGCTGGCGATAGTACGCAAGCTGTTTTGACACATAATGCCTCAACTTCTGCGGATAATTATGTAGTCAGATTGGACGGTGCAAATTGGGTACGTTTTGAGCAAATGACGCTCCAATCTGCCGGAAATACCTCTTACGAGCGTGTCATCGAAATACTGAATGGTGCAGATAATAATGTCTTTTCCAATAATGAAATCATTGGTCGGGATGTCAGTTCATCAAGTACCAATTATGCCATTATATATTCATCCGGTGCTACGCCGAATAATAATAATTCATTCCTCAATAATTATATCCAACAAGGTAATTACGGATTATATCTTGAAAGCGGCAACACAAGTAATTCACAAACCGGAACGGTCATCTCCGGCAATACTTTTGAACATCAATATTATAATGCTATATATCAAAGATATGGTTCGGGCAGTGAGATTACCTATAATCAAATCACGACCAATGAAACGACTACGAGTTATGAAGGTATTTATTTGTACAATGGTTTAGGGGGAAATATAGTCACGCACAACATCATCATTGAAGTACCGCGTGGTGATGGAATTTACCTGCTTTCTATGAATGCTACACCTGCCGAACCTAATTTGGTTGCCAATAATTTCATTCAAACCGGCATAGGCAGTTACAACTTAAATGGTATCTTGACCAGTAGTAGTTTTTATACTAATATCTATCACAATAACGTTCACATCACTTCTACAAGTACATCGGCAAAATCGGTTTATATTGAATCCGGCGGAAATACTAATGTACAAAATAACGTCCTCACCAATACAGGCGGCGGCTACGCTATTTATAATAATACAAGCAATAATATTATATCTTCTGATTATAATGATTTATACGTAACAGGCACAAATATAGGTGCTTGGAACAATAGCGCAGTCACTAATCTAGCGGCATGGCAAGCGACTTCGGGGCATGATGCCAACTCCATTTCCATTGATCCGGTATTTGTGTCGGCTACAGATTTGCATGTCTCAGAGATTGATTTGAACGGCGCGGCAACACCTATTGCCGTTATCACAGATGATATTGACGGTGAACCGCGTAGCGTGACCACACCCGACATTGGCGCAGACGAGTTTTCACCTGCTACGACCAATGACATCAGCATCGAAGAAATTGTTTCGCCCAATATACAAACACCTTTCCCCGCAGGTGCAAATGATGTGTTGGTAGCAATTAAAAATAACGGTATTGATACCGTACAATCTGCCAATATTCACTGGACGGTCAATAATACCTTCCAAACCGATTACGCATGGACGGGCTTTTTGCTGCCCGGAGCGCGAGATACCGTCATCCTTGGTTCCTTTGATTTTGCATTGGGCTTATCAAATCGTATTACAAGCTACACCTCAATGCCCGGTGGCATGGAAGATGCTATTCCCGAAAATGATACCACAACTGTGGAAGATTTGTACGCAGCACTTGATGGCATTTATACCGTCGGTGGTCAATTGCCGGACTTTTTCAATGTAGCTGACGCAGTCAATGCCCTCAATCGCGGTGGCGTATTGGGCGAAGTCGAATTTTTGATTAGAAACGGCACATATACCGAAGCACTTACGATTAATCAAGTGAAAGGTGGAAGTGCTGCTACCCCCGTTACTTTCCGTTCGGAATCGAGCGATAGTACGGCTGTTGTATTAGCGATAAATAGTAGCACTGCCATCAATTTGAATGGAGCGGATTACTTGATTTTCAGGCAATTAACTTTGGGTTATGATAATTATGGCGGAAGAACCGTCATGCTTCAAAACGGCGCAAATCATAACCAATTTATCAATAACCTATTCCTTCAAAGAATAAATAATTTTAGTGGCTACGAACACATTTACTCGCCAAACAGCACAGATAGTCACAACAACATAATTGGCAATCGCTTTGTAGGTTCGGGTTACGGCATCGAATTGTATGGTACCAACTCCTCTACACTCGAAGAAGGTATTATCATAGAGGATAATATCTTTGAAAATCAAGAGTCGAGAGCCATTTACATGACTTATAAAGATGCTCCTATCGTGAAAAATAACCTAATTACCGCAGATGATTTATCGAGTAATTACATCGGTATTTATATGGAATATTGCGATAATGACCTAGAGGTTTCTGCCAACGAAATTTATACCGATAATGGAACGGGTATGTACCTCTATCGTTGCGATGGAATCCCTGCTGCACGTGCAAATGTCTTTAATAATTTCATCGGAATTGGTGGCACGGCAGCAAGTTATGGCTTGCGTTTATATGTACCAAATTATGTCAATATCTATAACAACAGTATCGCTTATACAGGTTCAAATACCAATAGCAGATGTTTTTATGTAGATTCGGGTAGCAATAGCCGTTTGATAAATAACATCCTCGCCAATCAAGGTGACGGTTATGCCGTTTACGTGACAAGTAGCGGCGTTTCTATCAATTCGGATTATAACAACCTTTATACAACAGGCACAAATCTGGGGCATTGGGCAGGTAATGATGCTTCCAACCTTGTCGCTTGGCGCACCTTCTCAGGCAGAGACCCCAATTCGCTGTCTGTCAATCCTTTATTTGTTGACATCGAAGATTTACACACCGTACAGGTCTTACTTGATAGTGCCGCAATTGACCTCCCCGAAGTCACCGTAGATATTGACGGTGAACCTCGAAACCCGACCCACCCCGATATTGGCGCAGATGAAATTAACTTCCTGCCCGACGATATTGGTATCACTGCTTTGTTGTCGCCTGCTTCTGATTGCGAATTAGGTAATGATGTATCGGTTACGGTCAAAATTCAGAATTTTAGTAGTTCGCCGATTTCCGGTTTTGATGTAGCGTATTCGATTAATGGTCAAACACCAATTGTTGAAAATATCGGCGCAACTCAAGTACCACCCGGACTTTCGATAGATTATATATTTACACAAAATATAGATATTTCTACGGTAGGGAATTACGAATTTTCTGTCTACACTTCCTATAATGACGACAGCAATCTTGATAATGACACGACCACCCTTGTGGTAGAAAATGCACTACTGCCTGCCTCTGTAACGGGCATGGTTCCCGCAGATGGCGCAACTGATTTGCCTCGTGGTGTCACACTCTCATGGGCACCCGTCAACGGCGCAACTTATTACGACCTTTTTGTATGGGACGAGAACTCCGCGATGCCGAATAATCCTACGGTTTCCGGCATCACACAGATTAGTTACTACTTAGGTTATTATTATTTCGAATACGGAACAACCTATAATTGGCAACTGGTCGCGGCAAATCCGTACTGCCAAACACTCGGTCCGACACAGGCATTCACCATAGAGTTTTTGCCTGATTTAGAAATACAAAATGTGCAGATTCCTGCGAGTGCTTTTTCCAGTCAAAACCTAAGCGTATCATGGGAAACCCACAACACAGGCACAGGAGGTACCAATATGTCGCAATGGACAGATGCAGTCTATCTCTCCGCCGACCAATTATTCAGTACATCAGTTGATACTTATCTCGGCGGCATACAAAATTTCAGCGCATTGGAAAGCAATCAGAGTTATTCCAATACGGCTGACTTTACACTGCCCAACGGGATTCAAGGCGATTACTACGTATTTGTCGTGACAGACCGATATAATTATGTACCGGAAGAAGACAATAATAATAATTCAAACATCAGTATCGCACCTGTCAATATTACGCTGACTCCGCCGCCGGATTTGGAAGTGACAAGTATTATTCCGCTCAATACAGTTTTCTCCGATCAGGAAGTCGATATTATTTATACGGTGGAAAATGATGGTACAGGACAAACGCGCTCCGGTGGCTGGAATGATAGAGTGTATTTCAGTGAAGACACAATCTTTACTGCTTCGGCAGATTATCTCGGACAAATCACTTACACAGGCAGTCTTGTAGTAGATAGTTCATATACACGCACCCTTACGGCGAATATTCCCGAAGCGATTTCAGGTACGCATTACATATATATATTGACTGATTATTTTAATGACGAATACGAACAAGCCAACGAAATCAACAACACCACACGCAGCGAAGAGGTGACGGTCATCCTTACACCTCCACCTGATTTACAAGTAATTAGCATCAATGCGCCTGCCGATGCTAATACAAAAGAAGTGCTCAATCTGGAGTGGACGGTTTCCAATCAAGGCGGAACGGCGGCAGGTTATCCGCCGTCTTGGAGAGACAGAATATACATTAGCGATAATCCGAATGAAACGGATTTGAGCAATGCCGTTTATTTAGGGCAAACTACCCGCTATGCAGCCCTCAATCCGGGAGAAAATTATACCGCAAATAGAAATATCACAATACCAGCGGATATTAGCGGAGCGCATTATATTTACGTTTACACGGATGAATCGGATAATATTTTTGAATTTACCAATGACAATAATAACATTACACGAAGTGTAAATCCGATAAATATTTTGACACCCGACCTCGAAGTATCTAATGTGGACGCACCCGCTAATGCACAATCCGGTGATACGATTTTTGTAACTTGGACAAACACAAATATCGGTGCAGGAACAACATTTAACACGACTTGGAACGACCAAATTGCCATTTCGACCAATGCTACCTACACGCCCGGAACGCTGATTGATATAGGCTCGACGACTTATACAAGCAATTTAGCAAGCAACGACAACCTAAATAATCAAGTGGACTTAATGCTGCCCAATGGTATTTCAGGACAATATTATCTCTACGTATTCACAGATTCGGAAGACGCGATTTATGAGAATGGAGCAGAGGCAAATAATGTCAATACCAATGGTTTCCCCATTCAAATTGCATTAGCTCCGTGGGTAGATTTGGCACCAGCAACCTTACAAGTTCCGGCTGCGACCAATGCAGGTGCGATTATGACGGTTTCTTATACCGTTAATAATGACGGACAAGCAGATTTGCAGGGCAAAACATGGACAGACGACCTCTATATATCGAATAATGCCACATGGAACCCGGCTACCGCGCAACTCCTACGGACTTCGCAATATGCCGATATCGTAGCTGCCAATTCAAATTATCAGGTACAAACAGAGGTCAATATTCCGATTGGTTTGGCGAGTAATAATTATTATTTGCATTTGCTGACGGATGTAGAGGACGATATTTTTGAATATACGGATGAAAACAATAATCGCATAGCGAGTGCGGCTTTCGTTGTGTCGGGTTATCCTCCTGTTGATTTGGCGGTCAATTCGGTCATGGCAGCCGATAGTACTTCAAGCGGACAGAGTGTAACTGTCTCATGGAATGTCGAAAACCTGAGTAGTACAAACACCGTTGCGGCATACTGGTTTGATGGAGTATATCTCTCCACTGATGCCACTTGGGATGCCACCGATACCCAACTCGGCGAGTGGCAACACACCGGACCACTCAATGGTACAGAAAGTTACGCCAACAGTCGAAGCGTTGATATTCCCGATGGTATTTCTGGTATGTATTACCTCATTGCTGTCACCGACATCAACGAATTGAATAATGATACCGACCCGACCAATAATTACGGCACTAGCACCCAAGCTACGGTGATTGAACTCACGCCACCGCCCGATTTGGTCATTTCAACCTTCGATGTACCGCCTACCGCGACTTCAGGGCAGCCGCTAAGTGCTATATGGTCGGTGAGTAATGTCGGTACAGCCCCGACGGTTTCGGGCAGTTGGATTGACCGATTCTATCTCTCTACGGATTTTGAATTGAATAGTGGCGACCAATTGGTAAAAACGGTCAATCATTCCGGCAATCTGGCAGTTGGCGAATCCTACACAGATACCATGGATATTTCTATTCCGGTCAATGTATCCGGCAATCGTATTTTGATTGTAAAAACAGATTTTAATGATGTAGAATATGAATTAAATAATGAAAATAATAATACCGCAACTTCGGTCATTAGCATTACCCAACCGCCGCCGAGTGATTTGATAGTATCGCAGGTACAAGTCCCTTCGATGGCTACTGCGGGGAATCCTGTTACGATTGATTGGACAGTACAAAACAACGGACAAAACCCTGCTGTCGGTACGATGAAAGAAGCGATTTATCTTTCTGATGATGCCGCTTGGGACATCAATGACGCACTTATCGGACTACTCGATTGTGAGGTCAATCTCGCGCCACTTGCATCAGAAAATCGCACGCTCACTACCAACCTGACGGGCGTAGCATTGGATGATTATTATGCGATTGTACGGACAGATATTTTGAATAATATCTACGAAAGCGATGATGTAAACAACACCACAGCATCCACTAACACCATGAGTGTCAGCGTAAAAGAATTGCCGCTTGATATCCTCACACCTGATACGCTTGCGAACGAAACCGACTTGTATTACCGTATCGAAATTCCCGATTCGCTGACCAATGAATCTTTACTCATCACACTGAAAGGCGATTCGATAAACGGTGCAAATGAACTCTATCTCCGTTACGGCGATATTGCTACACGAGTCAATTACGATTATAGCCACCAAACGCCATACTATGGCAATCAGGAAATCATTGTTCCCGAATTGCAGGCAGGTACATATTACCTCTTGGTGTATGGACTAACGACGGCAGGCACTAGTCAGGACATCACTCTTTTAGCCGAAAAACTCAACTTTGAGATACGTCGTGTACGTGCGAATGAAGGCGGTAATACAGGCTTCGTTACGCTCGAAATACAAGGTGCAAAATTTGATTCGCTGACCGATATGCGCTTGCTCGGACAGGGTAATAATCTCTTGGCGGAATCTGTATTTTATGTTGACCCGACCACCGTTTATGCGACTTTCGACCTGCGTGGAGTGACAACCGGTTTATACGATGTTGTCGCCCAAAAACCGGACGGCGAAACCGCTATGCTGACCGACGGATTTACAGTCGTAGAAGGCGGTTCGTCGAGTATAGCGACCAACATCATACATCCAGCCGCTACCCGACCCGACAGAACAGAATTTATCCGCATAGAATACACCAATAATGGCAATATTGACATTCGCGACCCGATAGTGGCACTGCAAAGTCTGGCAGGAGCATCCGCCTCATTCACCGTTGATGGATTGGAAGATAATCTGACTCAATTGGATTTGACATTGACCGAACTCAATGGTCCGCCCGATATTCTGCGTCCGGGTGCGAGTGGTTCGATTGTTATTTATGTGAAAGCAGATAATCCGTTGGGATTCATTATTGTGATTCCTGATTTTGATTAGAGTTAATTTTGAATGTTTCAATTCATTGATTGTCAATTAGTTTTATCATACAAAACATTTAAAATAATCTCTATAACCAAAAATAAATTATGTTATGATTGTTAGAATATTAATAGGGCTTTTGTTGCTAACTATTCCAATGATGCTTTTGGGGCAAGCAAATGCAGGGGATGATAAAGGCATATGTAAAGGAGATATGACTGATATAGGCACAGCAGGAGATGGAACAAGTTGCTATCATTGGGAGGCTAATCCTGCCGATCCCTCTCTCGCCGGGCAGGAAGATATGGCTATGCCTATGGTCAGCCCAATGATGACCACAACTTACACTTTAACAGTTGTTGGCGAGAATTTTACATCTAAAAGCACCGATGATGTAGAAATTAAGGTGATAGAAAGTGTAGAATTTAAAGAAGATGCAAGTCAAGACTATGGTTATGACGACTATACCAATGCAATGGAACACTGGAAATCCGTCGAAAACGGTCAAAGTGACCCCGTTACGGCTGAAATAATGCCGGTGGATGCTGCCGACCAAGTTTATTTTAAAAGTACAGCAACAGGGAAGGTTACTGTAAGTCCAAATCAAGCCACCGCGACTCCTCAAACAGTCACTTGTACAGGAGTCAGCAAAGGAGAATCTGATATTCAGGCAAATTGCGGAGAAGAAATGGGGATGACTATTAAGACGCTGAAAGCTGCCTCTTATCCCAAAAAGTCCAAATCTGTGGCTATACGTTTGGTCAATGAAACTAATTATATGAGTACAGATATATCTACAGCAGCACTAAGAACTTATCTAAATAATACAATTTATAATCAAGCCGTTTTTGAATGGAATGTAACTCGCTTACCTACGAAAACAGTAAACTTTGATTTAAATGCTGACGGAATGTTAGACGATAATTCATGGATGACGGCTGAAATGCAAGTAGTAAGGGATAGTTGTGATGCTGCAGGATACGACCATATTATTTTTCTTGTAGATAAGCCTAGTTATGGTGGTACTGGTTTTATGGATCTCAATCAGAAATATGGGTTTGTTTATGGAGATATAACTGCAACTCCTAACCAAACCACTGCACATGAATTGGGGCATGGAGGTTTCGGATTAATGCACACTCCGGTTGCTGATGGAATCAATGTAATGCACCCTAGCGTAGGTGCTGCTAAAATTAGACTAAGGAAAAACCAATGGGATGCAATTCAAAATTAATATGATGAAATTAATACACATACAATTAACAGTAATGACATTTTTACTAATGTTAGTTTCGATATCTACTATGAAAGGACAAAACATAGAAACAAAGATAACTAACATGATGGAAAATACTCGTAATCAAGGTTTTGTCGAATTAGATGAAACTATTGTGAGTAAAGGAAATCCACAAGAAGTTTTAAATGCTTTATCTGCATACGATGAAGACCCTTTAAAACAAATAAGACATACCGCAATGATTCTGGAGTATCAAATTGCTCAAAAACATCCGTCGGATGAGATTGTTGCAGAAGTTGTTGAGCGATTAGCCCAACATAGCCTTGATGAAGAACATATAGTGTGGCAACAGGCGGCAAGATTGCTTCTGAATTTCTATGCAGCAGATTTCTCTGACAAAGCAGCCGATACAATAAAGGATGCTTTAAATAGAAGTGAATTATCCAACGAAATAATACTCGTTGGTGGTATTGTCGGACATAGAGATGAAATCGAAAAATTAAAGGTCAAATATCAACAAGAAGAAGCCAACTCCAACTATTTATGGGATGGAAAACCTACTTGGGCTTGCCAGTTGGCTTTGGCTCGTATGGGTGATAATATAGCGATAAATGAAGTCGTGAGTAGAGTTACAACGGAAAATGAACCGATTTTGAAAATTACACGCTTACTGAAGGATTTGGAGTATATCAGACAACCACAAGCCATCGAAGTCTTAAATCAAATACTGAACAGCGAAGAAAGACTTCCTTCTGTAAAAACCGGAAGACCCGGAACAAAATATGCCTACCACGCACTTGATTTACTTGCAAAATCTATTAAGGATTTTCCTGTTAAATCAAAAGGTGTTGGATGTAGTAAACAGGAATTAGAGGATGCCAGAAAATGGATGAATGAAAAATCAACTTATCAAATTATACGATAGGTTTCTATCCAATTTATTGCAAAATTGTAAAAAACCACCATACATGAAAAAATATCTAACATATATCGCATCCTTGCTACTGTTATTGGGAGCATATACAAGTCAGGCGCAAATCACGCTGGATACAGAACCGGTATCTTGTGATGGTTCTACGAAGGGAAAAATTACCGTAACGGTGGGGGTTCCCGGTAATTTTGAATATTCCTTAGACGGTGGTGCTTTTCAATCTTCTAATGTATTCGACAATCTCGACGAGGGCAGCTACACTGTCACCGTCAAGGAAGTAGATATCATGTGCGAATTTTCAAAAAGTACCACAGTAGATAAAGAAGGAGAATTGAACATCTCGGTCAGTGGAGGTGGTACATTTGAATTTTGCACACAAGATGGTCCGCCCGATGTCACCCTTACGGCGAGTGCCTCCGGTGGTACGGCACCTTATAATTACAGTTGGCCCGGCGGTTCGCTTACCGTTAGCAGTTCCGGTACTTACACCGTCAATGTCACTGATGCTAATGGATGTAGCGAGAATGCTTCCGTGCAGGTCGTCGTCATACCTATCGTATGCTCCCGCGACCCCAACGACATGATAGGACCGCCCGGCTACGGCGAACCCAAATGGGTATCCGTCAATGATGTGCTGCCCTACACCATTCGCTTTGAAAATGACCCTGAATTTGCCACCGCACCGGCACAGAAAGTTGTCATCGAACACATTCCTGATGCCGACCTCAACCTATTTTCGCTCAAATTGAGCGACTTTGGTTTTGCCAACCTATTTTTCCAAGTACCTCCCAATTCGACTTATTATACGACTCGCCTTGATGTGGTAGATTCTCTCGGCGTATATGTCAATGTGACTGCTGGAATTGATGTGACCGAAAACAAAATATTTTGGATTTTTGAATCCATTGATACCGAGACGGGTTTAGAACCTTCAGACCCTTTGGCGGGACTACTGCCCGTCAACGATACGCTGACTCGTGCAGGTGAGGGCTTTGTTACTTTCACCATTCAACCCAAATTAAATTCCCAAACGGGCGATACTATTTTTGCTACAGCAGACATCGTATTCGACATCAACGAAACCATCGCTACACCCGAAATTTTCAACGTCATAGATGCCTATCCGCCTGTTAGTCAGATGGATATGCTACCGCTTGTCTCAGAAGATACAGTCACACTCTCATGGACGGCAGCCGACGACGAAGGTGGTTGCGGTGTGGGATTTTATGATATTTACGTATCAGAAGGCGGTGCGCCCTATAGCCTTTATTATGCAGGACTCACTGAACAAAGCTATCCTTTCATCGGCGTATCGGGCAAGCAATACGACTTTTTTGTGCAAGCGGTAGATAATGTCGGCAACAGAGAAGTCCTCAAAAATACGGCAGAAACCACGACACTCATTGGCGGACGTACACAGTTTGATTTGGCTATCTTCTTGGAAGGTGCGTATATCGATAACCTCAATGAAATGAATACCGCCCTCAATACCGGCAGACACCTCCTACCCGGACAAACACCCGTCAGTAACCTCGCCTTACCGACACCCGCAGGGCAACCCTACAACCGCGACCCATGGAATTACACAGGAACAGAAGGCGCGAACTGGACAGATGCAGATTATTCTTCGGATGTAGTGGACTGGATCTTAGTATCTTTTAGGACAGGTATTCAAAAAAATACTGAAATCGGAATGACGGCTGCCTTGTTGCTCAAAGACGGTACAGTGGAAATTCCCGATGATTTTGTACTACTGCCCGATACGGATTCTTTGTATATTGTGGTCGAACACCGCAATCATATCGGAGTGATGACACCGGATGTAGTTGGTATTGAAAATAATACATTGACTTACGATTTCACGTTGGGAAATAGTTATGATGGCAATGGTACAGGTTCAGGTCAGAAGCAATTGCCGACAGGTGAGTGGGTGATGTTTGCCGGAGATGCCGACCAAAGTGATTTCCCGAGTTACGATATATTGGGTGCAGATAAAATCCCTTGGGATATGAATAACGGTAAATTCGATTATTATATTTCTCCCGATTTTAATATGGATGGAGACATCAATGGTTTGGATAAAGCCTTTTGGTTCAGGAATAATGGTATCTCCTCAAGAGTACCTAAATGATATTGAACCACAAAGCGCACGAAAATCGAATAGACCCCGTTCTTCAAGGAGGCAGGCTGCAGAGTTCACAAAGTATTTCTAACTTGACAATATCATGTTTTAAAAATAAAAATATGTTTGTGTTTAACATGGGATATTTTTTCCGAATTTAGGCTAAAACTCGTCAGACATTTAAATATTGCTAGAAAAATATGACATCATCGGTAAATTTTGAAAATGTCAGACGAGTTTTAGCCTAAATTCAAGAGTAAAATGTCAAACATATTAAATAAAAATAGAACATGAAATTATGTCAAGCTAAGTATCTAATAATGAATTTTTATATCTTAGTTTACTTACTTCGTTCATTCGACTTTCGTGTTCTTTAGTGCGCTTCGTGGTTCAATCTATTTTCACGACACAAAATTTTTCCACATCATAGATTCCATAGGTTTCTCCGAGCGTTGATTATATTTCGCGTTTTTCTTTTTATTATAATAATTTTCAATATCCCCTTCTACACTAAAATAAATCAATTGACCAATCGGCATTCCTGCGTATATCCGTACCGGATGAATACACGAAATTTCGAGTGTCCAATTATTACAAAAACCCACATCACCTTTCCCTGCCGTAGCATGTATATCAATGCCCAATCGTCCGATACTTGATTTGCCTTCAAGGAAAGGAACTGAATTGTGCGTCTCGGTATATTCTTCGGTCACGCCAAGATACAAGGTGCCGGGGCGTATCACATAACCCTCTTCGGGTATCATAATTTCTTCGATTTGATTGTGTTTCTTAGCATCCAAAATCTCATCTTTATACACTGCCAGATATTTTCCCAGATGTACATCATAAGAATTAGTGCCAAGACATTCGCGCCGAAAAGGGGCAATGACAATGCCGCCGTCTTCAATAGCTGCCAATATTTTTTTGTCTGATAAAATCATTTGTAAAATTTAATAGAAAAATTTCAAATTCTAACCCAAGTTGAATATGTAGTCCCCAAAAGTAGGTATTATACATTAATTGTTTCAAAATTTTCCGTATTTCATAGCGTAAAAGTTGTCAGACGAATCCTTTGCTTAAAGTGAATATGGTATCAAATAACCGAAGTATTTTGTAACAACATTCGTCTGACAACTACACCATCCAAAAAATTTGGGAACTACATATTCAACTTGGGCTAAAATAAGGGTGCAGGACAAATCTTTAATTTTAGTAAAAAAATGATTTAATGCGAGTTCCGTAATGACTGCTTTACAGGCTGACCGCGAACTCGTACAGGCGATTTTAATCGCCATGTTTAGTATAATTTTTATTTATAATAATTTGTAAATGAAAATTATACGAATTGTATTTATTTTTCACATGGCGAATGAATTCGCCTGTACGGTATTCCCGGTCAGCCTGTAAAGCAGTCATTACAGTATTCGCGGTCGGCCTGTTTAGCTGTCAAGGATTCCGTAATGACTACTTTAGTTGTCAAGTATCAAGGCAGTTGACAGCTAAAGCAGTCATTACAGTTGTGCATCCTTGAAAAAATCCCTACCTTCACACCTTCACACTCAACCAAATAAAATGTCCAAACAACTCATCACCAATTACTACAACCAAGTCCACCAAGTCAGGCGTTCCGGTGCGACCAACGAAGGCGCACTTTCCATGCCTTTTTACTTTTTGGTGATGCAATACGCCCAAGCTAAAAAGTACCAATTCCACTCACAAATCACGATAAAATCCAAAAAAACGGGCAAAAATATCCGTCCCGACGGTATCTTGATGAACGACCTCCGCGTACATCGCGGCTATTGGGAAAGCAAAGACCCCGACGACAAAATCGACGAAGAAATCCAAAAGAAACTCCACAAAGACGGCTATCCGGCATCCAATATTCTCTTTGAAGACACCCAAACTGCCGTACTCATACAAGGCGGTGTGGAAGTCATGCGCGGCGAGGTCAGCGATGCCGACCAACTCCACAATATCTTATCGGCATTTATCAATTACAAACCTGCCGAAGTCCTTGAATTTGAAGCTGCATTAGAAGAATTTAAAAATGATATTCCGCAGATAGTCAGTACCTTCCGTGAACTTTTTGACAAAGAAAGCGAAACCAACACAAAATACCAAAAAGCCAGAGACCGCTTCCTCGAACTCTGCCGTACCGAAATCAACCCCGACATCAGCACCGCCGATATTCGCGAAATGCTCATCCAACACATCCTCACAGAAGACCTTTTTACGGCAATTTTTGATGATTCCAGCTTCCTCAAATACAACATCATTGCCCGCGAACTCGAAGACCTCATCAACACCGTCCTCACCAGAGAAGTGCGTCAAAATCAACTCGGCGATATCCGCCACTATTACAAAACCCTCAACGCCACCGCCGCTTCGATTGCCGACCACAATGAAAAACAAAAATTCCTCAAAATCGTATATGAAAATTTCTACAAAGTCTATAATCCCAAAGGGGCAGACCGCCTCGGAGTCGTCTATACGCCCAACGAAATCGTCCGCTTCATGGTCGAATCCACCGACCACCTCCTCGAAAAACACTTTGACCGCAACCTACACGACAAAGGCGTAGAAATCCTCGACCCTGCCACCGGCACAGGCACATTTGTCACCGACATTATCGACTATATCGCGCCCCAATATTTGCCCTACAAATACAAAAACGAACTACACGCCAACGAAGTCTCCATACTCCCCTACTACATCGCCAACCTCAATATCGAATACACCTACAAAAACAAAATGGGCAATTATGTAGAGTTTGAAAACATCTGTTTTGTGGACACCCTCGACAATACCGACGCACTCGCCTACAAAGGCAAACAACAATCCCTCTTCGGACTCAGCAGCGAAAATTCCGAGCGCATCCAACGACAAAACAAACGCAAAATATCCGTCATCATCGGCAATCCGCCTTATAATGCCAACCAACAAAATTTTAATGATTTTAATAAAAACCGCGAATATCCACAAATTGACAAACGCATAAAAGAAACCTTTGTCAAACAATCTACCGCACAAAAAACCAAAGTCTATGACATGTATGCCCGATTTTACCGTTGGGCAATGGATAGAGTGGATAAAAACGGAATTGTAGCCTTTATCACCAATCGTTCATTCATTGATAGTCGTACTTTTGATGGTTTTCGTAAGATTATTCAAGAAGATTTTGATTATGTTTATATCGTTGACACCCAAAGTGATGTGCGCGCCAATCCGAAAATTGCAGGTACAACGCATAATGTTTTTGGCATACAAACAGGCGTAGCAGTTTTATTTTTAGTAAAAGTAGAAAAACCGTTGTAAACCATAAAAATACGCGAACTATGATGCTCATGTACGTAGATGAAAGCGGCGATGCCGGGCAATTTATACCCAATCAATCAAGCAATTCGCCTCATTTTATTTTAAGTGGATTAATTATTTCACAAGAAGAATGGCTCTCTTATTTGCAAAATATAAAGACATTCAGAGGACATATCAAAACTGAATACGGACTACTGTTGAATGAAGAAATTCATGCTTCAGAATTGATAAGAGTGAAAAAGATAAAGGCATATAAACAAATTAGAAAATCGGAAAGATTAGCTATTTTGAGACTTTTTATTCGGCAGATGCCACTTATGTTTCCCAAAGCAAAGGTGATAAATATTTGTTTGAATAAAACAGAATTTTCACAACATACAAACTTTATGGAGTTGGCGTGGCGAAGACTCATACAGCATTATGATACATATTTGAAAGAATTTGTGAATGACAAAGGCATTATAATAGCCGATGATACAAATAGTGATTTGGTTAGAAATTTGATGCGTGAAATGAGAATTTACAAGCCTGTTTCACAGCAATCTGAAGCAACTTATCAAGCAGCAACAGATAATATTTTGGAAGACCCTTTTACACGAAATTCCAAACATTCCTATTTCATTCAGGCGGTGGATTGCATCACACAAGTATTGTACAGAAGAGAGTTTCCGAAGACAAGTTTGAAAAAATACGGTATAGACAGGTTTTTTGAGTATTTAGAACCGCTTTTATTCAAAGCAACTAATAAACAAGATAAGTATGGTATTGTCCGAAAATAAAAATGCCCCGATTTCAAACCGAGGACTTGTCGAGGCCGTTATAATCCATTCGAAATATACCAGTCCCGTAATACAAAGATACATTTTTTTTCTTTTTTTTGCAAATAAAAACAATAAACATGTCAAAAGCTAAAATATATTATTTCTCACTTACGGATGAAATGCTTAAAGAGGAAAAATTACTTTGGTTTAAAAATAATCCATTAAAAAATATTCCATTTGAACGAATAACACCTTCTAAGAAAAATAATTGGATTAATCTGGCGAATAATGATTTTGAGGAGTTATTGCCTTTGGCAGATAAGGATGTGAAATTAGGTAGAAGTAAAGAGGCGGTTTTTGAATTATTTTTTTCTGGCGTTCCTACTAATAGAGATGAATGGGTTTATGGTCATGATTTTAAAACAGTCAAATCTAAAATGTCATTCTTTTCGGAGAAATATAATTTGAGTGTAGAGAAAAATGAAAAAGATGAGACCATTAAATGGAGTAGAGACCTTGAGAAATTACTAAATAGAAAAATTAAATCTAAATTTGATGAAAAATTAATAATTAAAGGAGTTTATAGACCTTATTTTTCTCAATTTCATTATACTGAGAAAGTTCTAAATGATGTATTGACACAAAATCATTATGATGTTTTTGGTAAAAAATTAAACAAAGAAAATATTGTAATTAGCTTTTCGAGTATTGGAATGGATAAGCCTTTTCATGCTCTTGCAATCTCACAATTACCTCATTTACAGATTACTCCTAACGGTAAAAATATTTCCCTCTACCGCTACGACAGCGACGGCACTCGCCACGACAACCTCACCGACTGGGGTTTAGGTCAGTTCCAGTCTCACTACCAAGACGACAGCATCACGAAGGAGTCCATCTTTCACTATACGTATTCGGTCTTGCACCATCCGGCATACCGCAGCAAGTACGCCTTGAACCTCAAGCGCGAATTTCCCCGTCTGCCCTTCTACGCTGATTTTTGGCAATGGTCATCCTGGGGCAAAACCCTCATGGACTTACACCTCAACTACGCCACCGTACAGGCGATTTCAATCGCCTCGTCCAAGCAAGCGCCTAAAGTCGCCGCTACGCCCACCGTACAGGCGACTTCAGTCGCCATGTCTTCCCCAAAACCAAAATTAAAGGCAGACAAAGCAGCCAACACCATCACCCTCGACACCCACACCACCCTCACCGGCATCCCCGCCCTCGCCTGGGAATACAAACTCGGCAACCGCAGTGCCTTAGAATGGATACTCGACCAATACAAAGAAAAAAAGCCCCGCGACGCGACCATCGCCGAACATTTCAACACCTATCGTTTTGCGGATTACAAGGAGGAAGTCATAGATTTGCTGTGTCGCGTCTGCACCGTCAGTGTAAAGACCATGGAAATCATCAACCAAATGCCCAACAGTACAGGCGATTTCAATCGCCCTGTCACCCCAACTGGCGATTGAAATCGCCGTTACGTCGCACCCGTACAGGCGATTTCAATCGCCTTGTCACCCCAACTGGCGATTAAAATCGCCGTTACGTCGCACCCGTACAGGCGATTTCAATCGCCTTGTAACGATATTTTTCACAAGGCGATTGAAATCGCCTGTACGATACCACTATGGAAAAAATCCAGATATACCATAAGAATCGGATGCCACATATCCGTCCTATCGGAGCTACGTTTTTCATTACGATGCGCCTTGGAGATTCCTTGCCGCAGCACATCGTCCGCGAAATGAAAATGGAATTTGAACGCAAAAAAAAGCAAATCATGCTCGACCATCCCGACGACCATGAAGCATTAATTTACGACGAACAAAAACGATTTTTCGGAAAATATGACCATCAACTTGACCACAAACCTTATGGCGAATGTTACCTCCAACAACGGGAAGTTGCCAAAGTCATTATAGGTGAATTGGAACTTATGGACGGTAAACACTTCGACCTCCAAGCCTACTGTATCATGCCTAATCATCTACATTTATTGGTCGATACTTCCATTCAATTACAAGGAAAAGACATCAACGAAAGCAACCTTGACGACAACTATATCCAACTCAATGAAGTGCTCAAAGGTTTCAAAGGAAGGTCAGCGCGTTATGCCAACCAAGCCATTGGGCGAAGTGGTAATTTTTGGCAAAAAGACAGTTACGACCATTATGTGCGGGATGATAAGGAGTGGAATAATATTGCCAATTACATTTTGAATAATCCGGTAAAAGCGGGTTTGGCAGAACAGCAATCTGATTGGGAATATTCCTACTATAAATACTCGGAAACTGCCGATTGAAATCGCCGTTACGCTCCGTACAGGCGATTTCAATCGCCATGTCTGGAAAATATTTTGATTTAAAACTGGCGATTGAAATCGCCGTTACGCCCGTACAGGTGATTTCAATCGCCATGTCTGAAAAATATTTTGATTTAAAACTGGCGATTGAAATCGCCGTTACGTATGAACATAAGAATCATCTCCGCCGGTGCCGGTAGCGGCAAGACCTACCGCCTGACCCAAGAAATGGTCAATTTGCTTGAAGGCAAATCGGGCGAAAAAGTCCGTGCATCGGGCATTATTGCGACCACATTTACCAAGAAAGCCGCATCCGAATTGCAGGAACGGGTGCGGGTGAAGTTGTTGGAAAGCGGCTTGTCGGAAGAGGCTGACGACTTGGCGAATGCCATGATTGGAACGGTACACAGCTTGGGAACGAAGCTACTCAAACGCTTTGCTTTTGAGGCAGGGGTGTCGCCCGAAGTTGATATTATTGCCGATGAGGATGTGCAGGTCATGTTCAATGAATCGCTCGCGGCGATTTTGAAACCTGCCTTGATTGGTGAAATGGAAACCCTCGCCGAGCGATTGGGCTTCAATAAAAGAGACCGTTATGATTGGCGCAAGGAAGTCCGCAGCCTGACCGATATTGCGCGGTCCAATAATTTTTCGGAAGCGGTGTTGCGCGAAAGTCTCGACAAATCGCTGGAGAGTTTTTTCCAATATTTGCCCGAAAAATCCGAGCTCACAGCAAAGGAATTTAACGACAGATTTTTGGATATTATGGACATGACGCTCCACAATATCCGCAACAACGAGGACAGCACTAAAACCACCCAAAGCATCCTCAACAATGTACAAACTACTCGCAATAATCTCCATGCCCGCCGCGAACTCAACTGGTACGAGTGGGTACGCATCTGGAAAGGCGGCGCGAAAATCGGTAAAAAAAGCCGCGAGGATTACGAAGAACTCCGCGATTTTGCTGCCGAACATGCCACGCATCCGCAATTTCATGCGGACATTCGCGCCTTTGTGAGTCATATTTTTGAGATTGCGATTGCTGCCCTCCACGAGTACGACCAATACAAAAAACGACGCGGTTTGATTGACTATACCGATATGGAAGTCAGCGTTTTATACTTGCTCGACCATCCGCAAGTGAAAGCCGTTTTGCAGGAAGAACTCGACCTACTTATGGTAGATGAATTTCAGGATACCAACCCGATTCAGTTGGAGATTTTTCTGAAATTGTCGCGTTTGGCGAAGCACTCCGTTTGGGTGGGCGACCCTAAGCAATCTATCTATGGATTCAGAGGCGCAGAACCCGCTTTGATGCAAGCGATTATTGATAAAACGGGCGGCGTGAAACCCGAAGATATACAGAAATATTCGTGGCGGTCAAGGCAGGAGTTGGTCTATGCGGCGAATGATTTATTTTGTCGCGCCTTCTCCCACATGCCCACCGAACAGGTCGCGCTCGAACCACGCCGTACCAAGTCGGGCAATGAATTTTTCCCCGCCGAATCTATCGAATTAGATACGGCTTTGAAGCATTGGCATTTCCAACATGAAGGCGGCAAACGTCCGCCCGGGAAACCCTGGGCGGAGAATTGTATCGCGGCAAGTGTAAGGCAATTATTGGAAGAAGGGCTGCACATCATTGACCGTCATACGGGCGAATGTCGTAAAGCGGTGGCGGGTGATATTGCGGTGCTTTGTCGGAGCAATAAGGAATGTTTGGAAGTTGCGGATGCACTGCATCGGGAAGGTTTGAAAGCGGCGATTGCGCGTAGTGGTTTGGTGTTTACGCCCGAAGTGCAATTAGTTTTGGCTTGTTTGAAATACATCTTGCATCGCTCTGATTCTTTGTCGGTAGCTGAGATTTTACGTTTGGCGAGTGATTATGATATTGAACGTATTATAGAATTACGTTTAGCGTATTTAGATAAAAGAGATGAAGATGGCAAACGCCCTTATAAATGGACAGAGACGCATCCGATTATTGACCAATTGGATGACCTTCGTAGTGAAGTGGTCGAACTTTCGGGCAGCGAATTATTGAATTTGGTGATAGAAGAATTGGACTTGCGGCGCATCATAGCGACTTGGGGCAATGCAAGACAACGTTTTGATAATATAGACGCGCTTCGCAAAATTGCATTGGCTTATGAGGATGCTTGTAATCGCCTGCATAGCGCGGCTTCTTTGGGTGGTTTTTTATTATGGTTAAATGAAAAAGCCAATGAATCGGGCGACGAACAAGGTGCGAGAGAAAATCCCGAAGCGGTCAATGTAATGACTTATCACAAATCAAAGGGTTTGGAGTGGAATGTGGTGATTTGTCATAGCTTGGAAAATACTTTGCGGGATAAGGTCTGGGGCATGGGCATCGTCTCTGAAAATGAGGAAGTTGACTTGGAAAATCCCTTAGCAAATCGTTGGTTGCGCTATTGGATTAATCCTTATGCTGACCAAGTAAAAGGTACTGATTTACAGGAGAATATCAACCAAAGCGAAGTAAAACACGATGCACAAGCCAGCGCATTGCAAGAGGAAGCCCGATTGCTGTATGTAGGCATGACTCGTGCGCGGGATTACCTCGTTTTACCCACTCGTCAAAGCCCTACAAAATGGTTGAATCGCGTATGGAATGAAGGCGATGAAAATATCCCGACATTGGATTCACAGAGCTATGATTCGCCATGGAAATGGAACAAGCAAATCGTACCGATAGATACCAAACTTGCTTTTTTTGATAAGCAATTTGAACATGCAGGGGCGCAGCAAGAAATCGCTCAATACTTTGAAGAACGTGCCGGAAGTCAACATCACCCAACCTTGAAACCGGATATGGCAGTGGATATGGAATTGAGTTTTAAGCTTGTCAATCAAGTGGATATTTCACCCGTTAAAGCACGTGACGATGCCGACGAATTGACGATAGCGAGACTTTATCGTGCGTTCTTATTTGCTGATACGCCGGATGCTGATGTGTCTGTACGTGAGGCTATTGCTACACAGCTTATCAATGAATTTGAAGTAGTAGGCATAGTGGAAGAAAAGCATTTATTGAATCCTTCACAATCATTTTATAATTTTTTGAAAAAAAATATTCATTTTAATAAAATTTATAAAAATTATCCTGTTTCACACATCGAAAACGGACAAGTCTTTGAAGCGACTACCGACCTTTTATTGGAAACAGATAAAGGAAATGTGATTGTTCAATATCATTCTAATACCATTCATATTAAAAAAATACATGCTATCTTAAAGGAGTTTGCGCCTGCTTTGCATCGCATGAAATCGTGTACGGATGCAGTGGAATGTTGGGTATATTTCGGACTTTCGGGTGTGTTGGTGCAAGTCACCCTAACGTAATGCCTCCGGCTTCCGCCCAATAGAATGACACCTCCAGTCCGCATCGCAAGCGAACCGGAAGTGCCATTTTAAATAGTATATTTTTTATATATGAAAATCCGAAGATGTAAATTTATTATTAAACTTCACATCTTTGGTAGTCTGCTCTAATGAGGGGGCATAATTTCCATCTTCGTCGGGAAATGATGCTACTCTTTTCGTCTGCACAGATATACCGTCAATCACAGAATACTCAACTTCCATTTTCAAAACCGGCTCATTAAAGCCCATTATCGGCAGTGAAAACATAAATATATCAACGAGTTTTGTTTTAGGATTGAAATATAAGATATATTCATCATTTACTTCCTTACCGACTACTGCCGACTCATAGCTCAGGCTTACTTTTTCGTAATTGATGCCATTTATGGTTTCCTTTCCGAGATACTTATTTATGGTGCCGGGGTCGTCGAGTTTGTACATCATCGTAAACCAGAAATAATTGGCAGAACGCAGGAAGGCAGTACCTCCAAGTGCCTGCGGGTCGGCTACGGCTTCGCCATTTAGCGAAATCATAGGATTGCCATCCATAAGGCATTGTTTTACAGTGCCTTTTTCTTCAGGCATCACATTGACTTCGTGGCGGCTGTATTTTGCCCATGAAGCCTCATTGTCAAAGATGTATCTTTCGGTAGAGATGTCCATCTTTCCATTGCTGTTGTAAACGTAGGTAAATTCAACATCATTTTTTGATGCCAATTTTTCCCAACCGCCATTTACTTTGTACATTGCCTTGATGAGTGCGAGTGCTTTGGCATCACTTTCAGGGTGTTCGGTCGAAAAAGAGAATAGTGCTATGGCAGCAGCCACTAACATGATTTTGGTGAAAAGGTTCGTCATAATGATTATTTTTAAAATTTGAAATAAATCTATTGTTTGCTTCGGTGTATGAGAGTAAATTCACTCAAAATAAAGAAGCAAATTGTGTGTATAAACGATTTGCCTAACAAAAAAACAGGGATAGCTTGTTGCGTTTTTTAGCACTATTTTTTCCTTACAAGACATGGTTTTGTATTGAAAAGTCTTCTTAAAGACAGAATATCCCTTGATTGGACTTTGGGCAAAATTGGTGATTGGTGAGTAAAATATACTGTGAACGGTATAAATTTCAGAAAACTGTAATGACTGCTTTAGCTTGACAATGTTATGTTCGATTTTTATTTATACTGCTTTATGGTTAGATTGTTAGATTGTTTTATTGTTGTATATAGCCAAAATTAAATCATAAATACCTGTTTATCAACAATATAGCAATATAACAATGAAACATTTTGTAAAATAAAAAGTATAATTTTAAACCTAATACAGTATAATATAGTTGGCATTTTGCTCTTGAATTTGGGCTAAAACTCGTCTGACATTTTCAAAATTCACTGATGATGTCATA
>CALIZI010000376.1 GCA_938028705.1 uncultured Saprospiraceae bacterium
ATAATATTTTATCAACTTAAAAACAATTTTTTATGAAATATTGCCACCCACTTGACAGCTAAAGCAGTCATTACGGAGTCTCTTGCCAATCTTAGCTTTTTTTGATTTTATATTATGATTCCACTTATGTGTGTCACACTCTTTTAATATAAAAAAGACTTCTTTTTGCGATTTTTGATTTTTTTACTACTTTGGTGAAAAATGAATGAATGTTGAATGAAATACTAATGCGATAATGTTGTCATGCTACAATGTTTTTCTAACTTGACAATGTCATGTTCGATTTTTATTTAATATAGTTGGCATTTTGCTCTTGAATTTGGGCTAAAACTCGTCAGACATTTTCAAAATTCACCGATGATGTCATATTTTTCTAGCAATGTTTAAATGTCAGACGAGTTTTAGCCCAAATTCGGAAAAAATACCCCATGTTAAACACAAATATATTTTTATTTTTAAAATATGGCATTGTCAAGGCACAAAGTATATAAAAATGAACCCCAAAAAAACAAGCCTTCACCCACCAATTCACAAAAAATTCATAAAAAAATAAAAAAAATTACTTTTTTGTTTCAAAAATGAAACGATTTGTTTTAAATTTGTGTTGTACAGATGATAATAAAATAGTCGCTCATCTGTACTATAAGGTGAAAATCGTTATTGTAATGTAAAATGTAAAAGTGTATAACGTGAATGTTTTTTAACAATAATTTGATTTTCAAAATTTTAAACATATAACATTTTAAAAATTAATAACTTCATGTCCTATCGACACTTTTACATTTTACATTTTGTGTTTTACATTTTACACCGCTTAATACAGATGAGCGAAAATAGTTTAGTATAGTGAATGTCGGGTTTCAAAGATGTTTTATGGCTCTACACACACCATACTAAACAAACAATTTAATTTTTTATGAAACGGACACTATACAGAGCTTATAATCAGGCAAAACACTATATCGGTCTGACATGGTTTAAGATTACACTATTGGTGATTTTGGCGGTTATTTTGCATCGCAAAGATGTGAGTTTTACTTTTAATTTCAATGCAGGCGGTACGACTGCCGAAGTCGGCGAGCAACCTCTGACGGTCAGTGGTATGGCAATCACATCGGGTATGCACCAACAAATCACAAGCAAAGCAAGTGTGCCGCCCCGACCTGTAAAACATCGTACGCCGGAGGAGTTGGCACGTTTCAAAAAACAACAAGAGTATGTAGAGCGATTTGCAGATGTCGCAGTGGCAGAGATGAAAAAATATGGTATTCCGGCAAGCATCACACTGGCACAAGGTGTAGTAGAAACCAACTCAGGCGCAAGTTCGCTCGCCAAAAAACATAATAATCATTTTGGTATCAAATGCTTTTCAAAAAAATGTAGGAAAGGACATTGTGTGAATTTTTCAGACAATTCACACAAGGATTTTTTCGTACGCTACGACACAGCATGGAATAGCTATCGCGCTCATAGTGAGCTACTTACAGGCAAACGCTACCGCCACCTTCAAGAATTTGGAAAAGATTATAAAAGCTGGGCAAAGGGATTGAAATCCGCAGGCTATGCCACCGACCCCAAGTATGCCGACAAATTAATAGAAGCCATAGAAGACTTAGAATTATATAAATATGATGAGTAGCGAGTATTGAGTAGCGAGTGATGAGTAGTGAGTACGATATTACATAATTATACTCGTCACTCGCTACTCACTACTCGCGCACTCGCTACTCTCACACTAAAACCACACACAAATGCCAAGCTCTGTACAATGGTGTCTACTATATTTACTCCTTATTTTGCTGATTGTTTTGAGTTTTTATCTCACCAAGATGTTTTTGAACATCAGAAAAAAAATCATCGGCAAACCGACCTACCCTTTAGTGAAAGCCTTTAGCATTCTGTTGATTGCTTTTACCTTACAAAACGGATTGAGCCAAGTGCTGCTTCGACTTATGACAAATATGTTGGGCTATGAAGACTATGTCTATATCGGCAATCCGAATCAATCTATTGTCTTCTACATCGTAGTTGGGGCAGTAGCTATGGCTTATGCTTTTTCATTGAGAGGAGAGAAGTGAAAAAATGTAAAAATGTGACAAGTTTATCTGATTGGTTGACACTTCATACGATATTAATTTTACAAAAAATGTAAGTAAGCCGTTTGGTAAACTTTTCAAGTTTGCTAAACGTGGGCAGGGTACTGAAATTTATAATTAGCTAAAAATCAGTGCTTTACTTACGTTTACCAAACTTTTTGAAGTTTAGCAAACGGAGTATTTAAATTTTGTTTTGATTTTTAAAATCAGATTCCAAAAGTGTCAACTACTTTTGTCGTTTGGATAAACTTGTCAAAAATGTCGATAAGGTATGAAGTTATTTTTTCGTTTTTATTATTTTAATAAAATTTATTTTTAATTGTAAAAGCATTATAAAAAAATAACTCGCGTACTGTGGACACTTTTACATTTTAAATTTATTATTTTACATTTTACATTAAAAAAAATCCACTATTCTACTTTATAATTAATGAGTGCGTAACGATAATGGTCTTCCCACACACCATTGATTTTGAGGTAGGCTCTGGACATACCTTCGCGTTCAAAACCAAGTTTTTCGACCACCCGCTGCGAGGCATGATTGTGTGGCATGATGGATGCCTCTATCCGGTGCAGACGCATAGTCTCAAATACGTGCTGAATCGCATGTGCGAGGGCTTCGGTCATCAAGCCTTTACTATTATATTGCTCATCTATTTTGTAACCTACATAACAGGATTGCAGTACGCCGCGCACTACATTTGAAAAAGTAATATCACCAATCACACGCTCCAATCGGGTATCTTCACCTTCAAAAATAAACAACTTCAATTTATTGCCTTTTTTGATTTGTCGGGCATCTTGTTTGAGCCACTCGCGGTGAAATTCTATCGAAAAATAATTGGGCATATAAGCAGGCAACCACGGACGAAAAAACGCCTTATTCCTTTCATTATATGCCAATACCTGCGCTGCATGACGCTGCGTCAGCGACTGCAACAGCAATCGCTCCGTTTTAATTTGCACAGGTGATGATGTAGGAAGATGTTTTAACATTGTTTAGTTGATTCGTAATTTGTTGATTCGTTGATTCGGAGAGTGTTCAGAAAAGTGTGTCACGCAGAGGGCGCAGAGAACGCAGAGGTCTGATAATCAATACTCTGCGAACTCTGTGTTCTCTGCGTGACACAGGATATTGAACAGTCTCTTGATTCGTTAATTCGTCAACTCACCCCACTCTCCACTCCCCACTACAAATCTCCCAATTGCGGACGCATAACGAGTTCTTCGATGACGGCTTGGTCGCTGAGTTGGTAGGCTCCCCAGATGGCTTCGGCAACATCGGTGGCTTTCATCAGTCGGGTTTCGGGGAGTTGGTCTTTCATGGCATCCCAGGAGTGCGACCACGTAGCTCCCGGCAGGACGGCGGTGACCCGAATCCCCTTTGGCTTCATTTCTTCCCGCAAAACTTTATTGAAACCCAACAGTGCAAATTTGGAAATACTATACGACCCGCCTCCGGGCAAAGCTATCAAACTCGCCACCGAACACATATTAAAAATATGTCCTTTCCCTTGCGGCAAGATCACAGGCAACAAAGCACGGGTGAGGTGATAGGCACTATATAGGTTGGTTTCGATAAGGGCTTCGAGTGTTCCTTCGCCTTCAGTGTGGACATCGCCGGGCAGATAGACACCTGCATTATTGACCAAGACATCCACCTCCCGCCATTCGGATTTGATATACTCCGCAAAAGCCAACACCTGCGCTTTCTTCGCCACATCGCTAGGCTTGGCAATGACTTTTATATTATACTTTTGCTGCAAGTCTTCCTGCATACTTTTTAGATCGGTTTCGTTGCGGGCGCATACCGCCAAATCAAAACCCTCCCGCGCAAATACTTCTGCGGTGGCTCTGCCTATCCCTTTGGTCGCTCCGGTAATTACTGCATTCATAGTTTTTAAATTTCAATTCAAATTTGGCTTTGCGAAATATTTAACATTAATTTTATAGCATTGGTAAAATGGCAATACATTAAAATTAAATTATTTTAATTGTTTTTTTATAAATATTTTATGAATTATTTTTTAAAAATTATTATAAAATAAATTTATTTATAAATAATTAATAATGGTTGCACTGAAATAAGTAAAAAATAGATGCTTCGTATGTATTTATAAAATCAATATTTGATATATGCGATTAACAAGTTCATTGACATAAGACGTTTCATATAGCGTGTCATCGGCAAAAATCTCGAAAAAGGG
>CALIZI010000377.1 GCA_938028705.1 uncultured Saprospiraceae bacterium
GACGCTGTCCAATAATGGAGGGGAAACTGGTAATTCGCGTGCTAAAAACATCGAAATCTCATTTAACGTATATAATAACACAAATATACAAAAGATTATTCGGATATTTCAATGAACTTACTTTTTTAGGGAAGACTCAACTATGGGAAAAATACTTGTATTGTATCAGTAAAATAGGTTTGAACCATTGCAGACTCGGCAATTATGAATTGGCACAAAAGACAATTGAAGAAAATATAGAAATGGCATCCCACAAATTGGGGGCATCACATTTGGAGACGGCAAGGGCCTATTATGTGCAAAGTTTAATTTATGTATATACGGGAGATTTTAGTCGGGCAATCCAATCAGGCAAACAAGCACTGAACATACGCTTGTCACAATTGTCACCTACACACGAGAGCATTTTGGAAAGCTATAATGGCTTGGGTATCACCTATTTATATACGCAATATCAGGACAAAGCCTATACGTATATACAAAAAGCATTATCCATAGAAAGCCAAAGTGATAACCATCAGGAACGGGCATATACCTACATCATATCGGGTTGTTATTTCTTCGGGATTGATTATATCAAAGCACATGCTGATTTTGACAAAGCCCTCAATATTGCAGAACAACACCTGCCCTCAAACAATTTTTCCGTCTTGTGGGCTTATCTGTGTATAGGCTCTGCATACATCAATATGGGGCATCACTCGAAAGGACTAAATTATACGCAAAAAGCACTACACTTAGCCATGCAATCAAAGTCCGAAAAATCGGAACGGGGCGGGATGCTGATGATTAATACCGCTAAAATTTACAGCCACAAGGAGGATTACGATAAAGCCCTTCACTATTACGAAACGGTACAAAAAAATTACAGCGAGATATATCAAAAAGATAATACACATGTTGCTAAATTGTATAATTTTTTTGGTCAATATCATGTTGCTGTTGGTGATACCGAAAAAGCCTTAAAATTCCTGACACATTCCATGAATATTTGGGAAGCGGAAGTAAAAAAAGGGCATGGTTGGTATCAAAATATCAACCTGACCATGAATGTGATAGGTGATTTATATGCAAAAGCAAAAAATTATGCGGAAGCCGAAGTCATGTATAAAAAAGCCTTGAATTTGGAAAGACATCAAATTCCGCAAGAGCATGGTGTACCTTTGATTTTGGTGGCAACGTATAATAAATTAAGCCAACTTTTTCTCCAACAAAATGACCTCGAAAAAGCCACCGATTATAATGAAAAAGCGATAGAACTAAACCGACAAATTATCAAAGGCAATCAAATCATTGCCGACCCGATGTCTCTGTTGGTTTCGCAAAATAATCAAATCAAAATAGCTATACAAAGTAAAGACCCGATTCGATTGGGCGAGACTTATCAAATCGCCAAACAATGTGAGCAGCTCATCAATCAGCATCGCAATTTTTATCAAGAATATGCCGACAGAATTGATTTTAATAATGAAGTCCATGAGACCTTTGAAAATGCAATAGAGGTCTGTTATTTGCTACACAAGCGCACCGAAAATGTCAAATACCTCTATAAGGCTTTCGACTATTTTGAGCGCAATAAGGCTTATACTTTATTACAATCCATTCAGGCTGCACAAGCTCTTAGGTATTCGGATGTGCCTGATGAAATTTTGGAAAAAGAACGCACACTCAAGACCCAAATCAACTATCACGAGCGACGACTGAATCAAGCCTACCTCAGCACGCAAAATGAGCAGATAGAAACACATTATGAAGCTCTTTTTGACTGCAAAGAACAGTATCGTCGTCTCATCCACGCCTTAGAAAAAAACTATCCCGCATATTATCAATTAAAATATAACTCATTAAAAATCAAGCTAAAAAATATTCAAGAATATTTAAATGAAAAAACAGCTATTATAGAATTTTTTGAAGGTGAAAAAAGTATATACAGTTTATCCATTCAAAAAGAAAAAATCCATTTTTTAAAATTCAATAAACCCGAAAATTGGGTAAGAACCTACCATGATTTTCACAATTCTATTGCCAATAAAGATTTTGCTTTAGATACTAAAAAAGCGAAAAGTACCTACCGATTATTTACGAAAAATGCCCACGAGTTGTATCGTCAATTGCTAATGCCTGCCATTGAAGTTTTGGATAGTGAAGTGGAGGCTTTGCAAATTATTCCGGGTGGCGTGCTGAATTATATTCCCTTTGAATTATTGCTCAAAACACCGCCAAACGAAGATGAATTAAATTATCGAAATCTGGATTATTTGTTGAAGGATTATGCTTTTGGTTATGCTTATTCCGCCACTTTACTGCTCGAACAGCAGGTTGGAAAACAGACCGATTCACTACAAATTTATGGCGGCTTTGCGCCCATTTATCACAATGATACCATGAAGACTTTGGAAGGTTTGGTTGCCGAATATAAAGAAAATAAAGTCTATTCGATAGCCTTGCGGGGTGGCTTGACGGATTTGCCGGATGCACGGAGAAGTGTTGCGAAAATCGCTGAAATGATGCACGGAAAAGCAATATTGGCAGAAGATGCGACTAAGAAATGTTTCGTAGAATTGGCTGGCAATTTTAGGATATTGCACCTCGCTATGCACGGCTTGGTGGACCACGAAAATCCCTTGTATTCCAAACTCGTTTTTACCCCCGAAAACAACTCGCAAGACCACCTCCTCGAAGCTGGTGAACTCTACAATATGGACATCAACGCCGAACTCACCGTATTGAGTGCCTGCAATACCGGCTATGGAAAAATGCACAAAGGCGAAGGTGTGATGAGTCTGTCGCGCGCCTTTACCTACGCAGGATGCCCAAGTGTGGTGATGAGCCTGTGGAGTGTGCCGGACATCCAAACTTCCGATATTATGATTCGTTTTTTTGAAGCCCTCAAAAACGGAATGACCAAAGACAAAGCCCTGCGAAAAGCCAAACTCGACTACCTCGCCAACAGCCCTTTCAGTGAATCACATCCCTTGTTTTGGGCAGGATTTGTACCTACGGGTGATATGCGTGCTTTGGCTGATTTATAGCTATCGGTTCATAGTTGATAGTTCATGGTTCATAGTTCATGGTTGATAGTTCATGGTTCATAGTTCGTGGTTCATAGTTCGTGGTTCATAGTTTTTAGTTCATGGTTGATAGTTGATAGACAAACGCGAGAATCTAAAGTCTTATATTATCTAACCCATTTGTCCATGAACTATGAACTATCAACCATGAACTAAAAACTATCAAAAAAATACATTTTTTTGTTAATCTTTTTCATGTCTGAATACATCATAGGTAAGACTTTGTCAATTCAAACAAATAAAGACAAAAAGCACTATCTCATGGAGCGACCTCAAAAAACCTTTACATCCTCCTGTCTTTCTCTGAGCAATCGGAGAAAGACAGGGTTTGTTTGCACGTTATGTACTTTGAATCAAACCTGTAACTTTCCGGAGGCAATATCTAAAATCAAAGAAACCAACCCCCTCTCTCCAATAAAAAAGGACAAACAAAAGCAGCCACTTTTATTTGTCCGGTAAAGCTAAAATGTCTGGCGACATTTCAATTTAGTTCTTATAAAATAATATTTTTTTCGTGAAAATCCTGCTTCCTCAATACCGATATTTATATGGTAAGTAATAAGACAAAAATAAACTAACAATTTTTGAACCACTAAGCGCACTAATCCCGAAAGCTTTCGGGATAAAATCGAACAGACCCCGTTCTTCAACGGGGCAGGCTGCAGAGTTCACAAAGTGTTTCTAAGTATTTAATAATGAATTTTTTACACTACCTTAGTTTTCTTATCCCGATAGCTATGCGGGATTCATTCGACATTCGTGTTCTTAGTGCGCTTAGTGGTTCAGATATTTTGTCTAACTACTTATGATCTTTATTTTATCAAATTCAAAAAAGTACCGACAAACCATTTTTGGTCGGATTTGACCAGTCCCTCTAAGGTCGAATCTGCTTTTTGAGCAAGCGTGCGAATATCTTCCACCACCTTTACAAATTCTTCCGCTTCAGGGCTGTTTTCTTCTACCTCACTAATTTCATTCAAGACCCTGATAACGGGTTCGAGTTCCTTTTTTTTGCGTTGAATAGTAATTTTACGAACCACCTCCCACATGTCTTTTTCTGCTACAAAAAACTCTTTCCGCTCGCCGGGTTTGAGCTCTTTAAATACCAAGCCCCAATCTATCAGGGCGCGAATATTCATATTGGCATTGCCACTCGAAATTTTGAGAGCATCCATAATTTGTTGGGCAGAAAGCGGGTGTGCCGATACCAAGAGCAAGGCATGTACCTGTGCCATCGTACGGTTGATACCCCAGTGCGAACCCAATGTTCCCCAAGACTGAATAAATTTTTCTTGTGCTTCTTCTAGTTGCATGTGTTATGCTTATATTCGTAATTGTACTTTGGAAATTTGGAAATTAGTCTCGGCTCAACCGAGAGGGAAATTCGGTTTTATATCGTAAGTAATTGATTATCAGGTATTCTATTTTTACAAAAATTAAAAATATTTAATTAATTTAATTTTATAGTTATTTAATAAAAATCCCGATAACTATCGGGATACCTAATACCAAATTTCCTAATTCCCCAATGTCCAGTCGTAAGCCGAAATTAATATAATATTTTATATTTTCAAAACCTTTTGAAAGAAGTATAACATGAGAGAAGGAAATTAGTTTATTTGTGACATTAAAAATATTGATAAATGTAAAATGTAAAATGCAAAATAATGAATGTAAAAGTGGTCGATAGGACGTATTTGTTTTAATGTAAAATGTAAAATGCAAAATAATGAATGTAAAAGTGGTCGATAGGGCGTATTTTTTTTAATGTAAAATGTAAAATAATAAATGTAAAAGTGGTCGATAGGATGTATTTATTTTAATGGTTCGACGTTCTGTGTTACAAATGGCATCGACGCGATGCGCCTACAAAGTACATTTTTACATTAAACTTCCACTAATGTGTGTCATACTCAAACATTATAAAATAAAAACAATCACGTACTATCGACACATTTTTACATTTTACATTTATTATTTTACATTTCTCTAATGTTTTAATAAAAAAAAACCGGACTATCACATTGGATAATCCGGTTGTATTAAGTATGCAAATTGTAAATCTAAATGCTAAGTAGTGGCTTCTTTCACACCATTTTTAGAAGTTTTCTCTGTGCTGGCTGCTGCTAGAGCGGCTTTGGCTTCTGCTTTTTTATTTTTTGCTTCTGCTACCGCTTCTTCTTCGGCTAATAACTTCGCCATGATTTTTTCTTCAATTTCTTGTGATACTTCGGGATTGTCCATGAGGAAATTTTTGGCAGAATCGCGTCCTTGTGCGATTTTTGAACCGCCATAGCTGTACCATGCACCGCTTTTTCCGATGATGTCAAGGTCAACACCTATATCTATGGTCTCTCCGGCACGCGAAATACCGCGACCATACATGATGTCAAATTCGGCGATACGGAAGGGTGGCGCGAGTTTGTTTTTCACGACTTTCACTTTGACGTGATTACCGATGACGTTGCCTTCTTTATCTTTCAATGCCGCACCCGACCTGCGAATATCCAAGCGGATGGAAGCATAAAATTTGAGGGCATTACCACCCGTCGTAGTTTCAGGATTACCGAACATGACCCCGATTTTCTCCCGCAATTGGTTGATGAAAATACAGGTGCAATTTGTTTTGTTGATTGCGCTGGTGAGCTTACGCATCGCCTGTGACATGAGACGTGCCTGAAGACCCATTTTGGAATCTCCCATTTCGCCTTCTATCTCGCTACGTGGTACGAGGGCAGCCACCGAGTCGATGACGATAATATCAATGGCACCGGAGCGAATCAGATTTTCTGTGATTTCAAGGGCTTGCTCACCATCGTCGGGTTGTGCAATGAGCAGGTTGCCGGTGTCCACGCCTAAGTTTTCGGCATAAAAACGGTCGAAAGCGTGTTCGGCATCAATAAAGGCAGCGATACCGCCTTTTTTCTGCGCTTCGGCTATCGCATGAATGGCAAGTGTGGTTTTACCGGATGATTCAGGTCCGTAGATTTCAACCACGCGACCACGCGGCAGACCACCGATACCCAAAGCAATATCCAAGCCCAAAGAACCGGTTGATATTGCCGGTACTCTGACGACTTGCTTATCGCCAAGCATCATAACAGTGCCTTTTCCGTAGGTTTTTTCGAGTCGGTCTATGGTAAGTTGTAGTGCCTTCTTTTTGGCTTCAAGTTCTTGAGACATATTGCGAGTTTTAAAACTTTTGGATTTTAGTTGATTAGTTGACTGGTTAATTAGTTGATCAGGTTATCGCCGGAACTAATGTATGATTTTAAAAAATCCAAAAATTTATTTAAGAATATAATTTAATTGATGACGCAAAGGTAACTTATTTGCGTAAATAAAACAAGGAATTTGATAAAAAAAAGAACATTTTGTTTTAAAATTACAATTTTATGTCAAATTCACCAAAAAAATATGATTTTTTTAATGAAATAAGGTGGGAAGCATACACTTTATTATAAGGCAACTCAATTTTCTTATTGAGTTACCTTTACTAATGTTTCGTTAAAAGTCTGTATTCATACAACTAATGATAATGACTTCTTTAAATCTTCGTTCCGCTAAAGCTTGCATTAAATCCCGTAGGGTCAATATTAAAATTAAGCGTAGTTGGTGAACCAATGCTGAAACTAGCAGTAGTTTCATATTGTTGATTGGGTTGGTTGGTTATTGATGTTTCATCAGATGACTCTAAATCAACAGTAACTTCCAGAAAGGAATTGCCATCACTAGGTTGTATTTCTACCGTGTCATCATCAACTTTTACGACCATTACATCGAAGGGGTCAATGTTGTCTAAATCAGAGGAAAAAGCTCCTCTGTATTCTCCAACAATGTCTGTTGTTAGATCAATAGACGCTTCATCATCCGGTGAACATCCTATGATTAAAAATCCCATTAAAAATAAAAAAAATACTCTCATGTAAAATATTTTATAAAAAATAAAAAAATATTATTGCATCAAGTAGAAAAATTTTATAATGCCCTTTCACCTACGATTTCCCTTGTATCAATTGTATCAAAACATCCGCTTTAAGGCTCATTTCTTCATCCAGATAAACTTGTGTTTTATCTACTTCGTGTTGCAACATGCTATTCACCAAGCGCACCCTATCCATGACATTTATAATGAAATTTTTGGAATGTACAATCTGTTTTTTTATAATCCAATCTGTAATCAGACAATCAATGAATTGGTCGAGGAATCGCTCAAATATTTTAATTTCAAGGCTGTAATCAATCCCCAAATGGTCTGACATATCGTGCAGTTCTTCGACGTATTTTTGCAACGAATCATTGGCAGCATAAATCTTGCGTCTTGCTCTGTTGTTCTTCGTTTTAGATTTGCTTCGCTCCTTTTGCGAGCTATTTTCCCAACGGTGAATATCACTCAATTCCAAGACAATATCATTCAGCCTGTCCAGAGACATTCGACCTTTTCTGACAGCAATTTGCACCTCTTCTATTTTGGCATCAAAAACAGCGATTTTTTCATTAAAATCATCCACTGCTTCTGTATATACAGCATCGCCTTGAATCGCTTTTTCTTTTTCTGCCAACAATTTTTTGAAGGTCTCCTCAATATTATACAAACCGCTGTAACTCCGCTCCAAAACCCTTTTTTCATCTTCCAATGACTTTAGGTTTTCCTCCACGCCCTGCATTTTCAACAAGACATGCAGATACTCCTGTCGTTCCTTTTCGAGTTGCTCCTCTTTATTGCCAAGAATGGTTTGGAAAATAGTCGTCAAATTTAGCGTTTTGAGTCGTTCCACATCCCGTTCTTCTTTTTTCATTTGAATGGTCAACTGCGCCAATTCGTCGCGATTCCGCTGAAGTGCATCCTCCAAATTCTTCAAATGAATTTGCAACTTTTCCTTACGCTTCACCTCTCTATGTAGTTCGAGAAGTTTATTGTCAATTTCATTCATATTTTAAAACTTAAATTCATCTTCCAGTACTTCTTTATTTCCATTCGCTATCAAAAAAATCAATGGAATGATAAACAATAAAAGAAGCGTAAAAGGAGTAACTACAATAATAGTCACTATCAGGAAAGGCAATACAGATGTGAAATTATTAATATAACTTAACAATGCTTCAATGTCAAATATAGCTCTAAGTATGATGAGAACAAAACTGAATACAAGGATAGAAATTGTAAAATATAAGATGCTTAAAAAAGCAATCTGAATACAAATTCTCAATCCATCCGAATACTTATATTTACGATAAGGACTCATGCTTTCCCATACACCAATTGTCATAAATATTCCAAGAATTATAGTTATCGAAAGTACGTTTGCAGGCACTTTTTTTGATGACATTACAAAAATTACCATATATAGTGCTATAATACACATTGAAATAACTCGCGCTGTCGTGTTTAATTTCATGGTTAAATATTTTTAATAATAAATTGAAATATTAGGTAGTGTAGTGGATGTAATGCTATTGAACCACGAAGCACACAAAGGACACGAAAGTCGAATAGACGCAGAGTTCACAAAGTATTTCTAAATATTTAATAATGAATTTCTTATACTATCTTAGTTTTCTTACTTCGTCTAT
>CALIZI010000378.1 GCA_938028705.1 uncultured Saprospiraceae bacterium
GTAGGAAATCAGGTGGAACGCAGGTTGATTTTCAATTCAAATTGAAGTAAAGTGCTGGTAATCAATCCTATAAGGTTTTCGAAAACCTTATAGGATTTGCGTGTGCTTCACATTCCACCTGATTTCCTACATGAGCCAAAAACTTCCCCGTATTTTTGTGTATGCAAAAATCAAAAACAACAAGGAAGTTGTCTCCCATACTTTTTGCCCTAGTGCAAAAAAGAAATCAATCCAATCATCAATCTCCAAACAAATTCAAACCACGCACCCAAGCCGTAGCCCAGATAAAAATCAAAAAGGCAGCCGCACCGCCAAATTGTTGTGCTTCTACGTCAGGACCCGGGTGTGTCATGTGAAACATAATGGCACCACCAAAATAGGCACTCAACATCAAAGCACCAAAGCGCATCGTTTTTGGAATGATAAACAAGATGATAGAAGCCAACTCGCCAATGCCGATAATCGTTATCCATTTGCTCAAACCATTAGAACTCAATAGTTTCACAACATCTTCGCTGCCAATCAGTTTGAAGGTTGCGCTGGCAATTAATGCCAATGCCAATAAGCCGGTCATCACCCAACCGATATTTTTTCTCGTCAAATATTTCATAGTGTTGTTATTTTACTGGATTTTGGACATTAGGTAACTGGGAAACTAGGTAATTAGGTTGACGTAGCTCTGGCAGGTAACTTTTAATATATAATGCGTGCTTTCCCAATGGAACATGTTCCATTGAAGGGCATCCAATATTAATTTTCAACCACTGAAGCTAACGAAGCCATAATAATTTGTTTATTAGTGAAATAAATATTCCAATAAAAACAATTTAGAACAAAATATAAATCAATATAAGTTGCTGATAATTAGCGTTTTACCCAGTTTCCTAATTGCCTAATGTCCAAAGTTCAGTTATTTTAATTTATTCATAAAAAATTCCAAACAAAGTTATACAACACAATAGAGTTTTTAGCTATGTTTTTGAAATATCTATTGAGGAATGTTGAATTACGGACAAATTAAACCGAATTACTATTTACCTGATTACCCGTTCAACTGTTCAACGGATTCACCCTAATACACAATTCTCACCAATTTAAGATTACTGCGTCTTTCGCTGGCAATAATGGCTTCATTGGCAGCCACTTGTTTGGCTTCGCGGAGAAGGAGTGATACATCGTGTACATCTGAGTTATAAACGCTGTTGCGCTCGGTGTTGCCCGTACCGGTGACAAGATATTCATTGATAATCGTCTTGTAGCGGATTTCGTCATTATATATAAAACGCAATTGGCGCGGCGTGTGCATCAGCAGATACGACGAAAAACGGGCAGCATCATCTTGCGAAAATTGTCGTTTTTGCAGCACATCATTCCAATGCAATTGCCCGTCGGGATGAATAGCAAATAACAAAATATCTTCAAAATGAAAATCCATACGAACAAACATATCCCTTTGAGGCGTGTATAGCGTATTGAGTGACCCGGGAGTACGCGAATAAAAGCGGTTGCGCTCGACTGCCATCAATACACCGCCGTCTTGCCGCAAAATCAAATCCCTAATACTCACCTCACCAATGCCCCTTTTTCTGTTGGCTTCTTTGCCCAGTGAGCGGGTAATAAATTTTGGTTCAAAAGGCTGAAAATGAAGCTGATGTGCTTCTGCATTATCAATATTGACCCCCAAAAAGAAATGACCGTTCGATTCCGTATATCGCCTGTCCATGTACAAGCCTGCACCCACCAGCCGGTCGTTGATATTATCATATTTGAAAGCTACATCATACCACACATAACTTTGCATAGAAATGTCAGTCTCTTTAGCAAGTGCCGTTTCGTGGTCATAAGTGACGATATAAAAGCGATTGGTTTCGCGTTTTGCTCTGCGGTTATCTTTTGAAAAAACGAAATAGACACGTGCCGAATTATCTATCAAAACCTGTATAAAATCGCGGTCCATATCCACATCTTTTATCATAAATGCTTTATTCCAAACCGTTGTCATGGATTGCATATCATAGACCGTAGCATGTACCCGCTCGCTCATTTCAATGTCATATACCAAGATATAACGTTTATCTTCCGATACCTCTTCCCCCCTCGTCGAATAAAATCCGCGATTGGTTTCCACCCTCACCGTATCGCTGTTCAGCACTTCAGCATTAGCATCAAATTTAACGGCTTGCGTGAGGATTTTACCACGCCTGTTGTATTGATAAATAATAGTAAAATCATTTTCCGATTCGGTAATATTTAGAATTTTCGCACGCCTGCTGTCCAATTCAATATTTTTGGTCCACACTTCCTTCATTTCCTCATCATAAGCCAGAATTTCATATTTATCCGCCTTATCTGCAAATAACAAAACGTGTTCATCTATCTTACCGATAATCGAATACGCATCATCATTGCGAATAGAGCGCGATTCAGAAACAAAAACCTCTTGGGCAGAAATGATAGTTGTCATTGCCAACAAGAAGGCAAATAAGGCAGTGGTATGTCGCATGTTTTTTATCTTAATTTAAATCTTAACTTGCAAATTTACAAACTTAACTCATTGATAATCAATATTTTAACTTGATAATATCATGTTTGATTTTATTTAATATATATAACGTCTATTCTTGACTTTGGGTTAAAACTCGTCAGACATTTTCAAAATCTACCGATGAGTTCATATTTTCCGACAAAGTTTAAATGTCAGACGAGTTTTAACCCAAAGTCGGAAAAAATATTCCATCCTAAACACAAATACATTATTTTTTTTAAAATGTATTATCGTCAAGTTAATTTAAAATTCGTAAAATATTGATAATCAAGAACATTAGTGGGTACAAAAACGAATCGCACCCTTTTCAATACTAATTTTTTAATATATTTAAAATGTAAATTAATTTATATTATATTTTTTTTCTATTATAAATTTATTTGAACCCGATTCATAGCAAAAATAAGCAATATTCGGCAAATCCACAATACACATACGTCACTACAAATTAATTTAAAAAACACCAAACAATTGATTATCAATAATTTACATATATTTTAGGTCAAAATAAAGTGTAAAATTCTCCTAAAAAAGTGGTTCTTTTGGTAGAAACCTGCAAGTTGGGTTAAATGTCCACTCAAATATCGAAGTCCACTTTGAACATAAGAAAAATCACAGAGAATGTCAACTAAATATCTGGACTTTGTACATTGAGGAATTAGGTAAGTCGCTTTTTATTAAATAATTATAAAATAAAATTAATTAAATATTTTTTTTAATAAAATAAAACAACTGATAATCAATTACTTACGGTTTTAAATCGAATTTCCCTAATTCCCTAATTCCCTAATTCCCTAATTCCCTAATTCCCTAATTCCCTAATTCCCTAATTCCCTAATTCCCTAATTCCCAAAATGTCCAAATCAAGTTATACTTTGTGATGTGCGACTCATGTGAAAATGATGTGCAAAAAAAAACTTTAAAAAAGAATTGTATAAAATTTGGAGTTTTAAAAAAATGCTTGTAAATTTGCAGCCGCTTTGAGAGAAAAGCGTGGACTAAAGGTGCAAAAAAAGTCACATAGTGCGTTATTTTTTTTCAAAAAATATTGTAAAATATTAATAAAAGCCCTACCTTTGCACACCATTTACAGAAATGGTCAAAAGACACCAAAAACAAATATCAAAATCCAGTAAAATATTACATAAAGTACATTTGAAATTTGTTTTTTGGAATTTTCACAAGAAAGGACTAAAGTTGCTTAAAAATCGGCGAAGTAGTAGCAGCTACATCAAAGAAATGCGAGCAACAATAAGGAAATAGCTTTAGCGTACATTATATAATGTATGCGAGCAAAAAAGTTCATTGACACAGCAAGATAGCGAACGAGACAATAGATAAGTTTCGTTTGCAATTGACACAACTAAATTATAAT
>CALIZI010000379.1 GCA_938028705.1 uncultured Saprospiraceae bacterium
GCCATGTAGCATAGGTTCCAAATTGAGTAAATCACGCAGAGAACGCAGAGGTCGCAGAGGGTTAGTTATCAAATCTCTGCGACCTCTGCGTTCTCTGCGTGAAAAAGTGTCAACTACTTTTACGGCAAATCTAAACATGCCAATTTATTTTTTAAAAATAAAATTATTAAATAAAAAATATATAATTTCACTGCCCTTCGCTCACTTGCCAATGATAACTTGCACAGCTTATCCACCTATTTATTTAGCGATGACGTGAAATGCGGATAAAGCACCTAAAAACGCTAAGGTACGAATATCGTATCACTAAATCTGAAATACTGCAAAGGGTATCTTGTGGGAACATCAAACATAAATAATTTTTTAATGTAAAAAAGTTCATTTCCGAATTTGGGCTAAAACTCGTCTGACATTTAAACTTTACCGAAAAAATATGAGTTCATTGGTGAATTTTGAAAATGTCTGACGAGTTTTAGCCCAAATTCAAAGACAAACACTGACTATATTAAATAAAAATCAAACATGACATTGTCAAGGTAATTATTATCAATCAATAATTTAACATTTTTATATTTGAAATACTAACAATGTTTTGTACTTTTAATCCAATAAAATAAACGATATCATTCACTTTGTAAAACAAGAAAAACAGTATGAAAAAATTAGCACTATTGGCAGCAAGTATTGGTCTGTGTTTCGGACTTTATTTGCACCAAAACAAGACAACACCACCCACACATCGACTCCCAACTGACGGCACTATCGTCCGCACCGGACAAAGCGAAGACGAGGACAACGCCAACCGCAGGGAGCAGTATTTTGAACTGATGCACCGCACTGCACCGGACACAGACTGGCGGGCAATAGACCGCAAAACCCGACAAGAACAATACGAACAAAAACGAGGTTTAAGACAAGTCAAATCTGCCATGCCTATTGAAGTTTTTGGGAATGGCGCACTAGAAGGTGAGTGGTTTGAACGAGGCAGTAAAGACCAGTCGGGCAGTATTCGGTCTATGGATTATGATGTGGATAATGACAAAATTTACCTCATTTCGGATGGTGGCACAGTCTGGAAAGGCAGCAGAACAGGCAATGACTGGATACCACAAAACGAAGATTTACAATTTGACAGGCGTTTTATAAAAATAATTGATATAGGTGGCAGCAAACGATTGTTGGCTTCTATTGGTAAAATTATTCATTATTCGGATGATGAGGGCGTGACTTGGCAATCGTCGGGGATGAGTTTTAATAATACTTGGGGCGATGCACGCTCCATGTATGTCTTGAGTGACAATACTATTTATTATTTGGCTTTGACTTGGGATTCCGTTACGTGGACACCTCAAATGTGGTTGTTCCGGTCAACAGACAATGGGCTGAATTTTGCCCTCATACATACATTCCTGCATGGCGATAATAATCAAATTTCTATGTGGTCGCCATACAATTCCAATGAATTATATATTTTAGATAAATCTACTACACTCTATCAGGTAACAGGTGCAACAGTAAGTGTACTCAATACCAACTCAAATCTGCCGACAGGCGTGGACAATCACCTTCGCGGACATAAATCCGGTACTACGCTTACGCTGTATGCGCTCACTGATGATTCAGATATTTATAAATCAATGGACAATGGTGCGTCATGGACTTTGCAAGGTACATTGCCAGCTTCAGCTTGGGATATTGGTATTGAAGTTTCTTTGACTAATCCGAATCGGCTGTATGCAGGTGAAGTGGATGCTTTCCGTAGTTTTGATGGTGGTGCGTCGTGGACAAGGGTGAATAATTGGTGGGAATATTATGGTGATGTTCTCAATAAATTGCATGCAGATATGATGGCTTTTGGTGCTTTTTACGATGCTTCCGGAACGGAATTTACTTTAGTTGCCAATCATGGCGGTATCAGTATTTCGTATGATAATATGGTGACGAACACCAATATCGCGCTTCAAAATCTGAATGTTTCGCAGTATTACGATGTAGTAACGAGTGATGCCAATGTCAACTATATGTACGCAGGCACACAAGACCAAGGCTTTCAGCGTAGCAATATGGCAGCCAATACAGGCGTAGAAAATTGGCAACAATATATTTCCGGCGATTACGGTCACATGATTTTTTCTAATAATGGAAATAGCCTTTGGATACAATATCCGGGCGGCGATATGCAATATTATAACAATCCGCGTACAGGCGGCATCAATGCTCAATGGACAATGACCGGAAATGATTTGCCCTCTTACGGTTGGATGTTGCCTTCGGCAGAAACAGCTGATTATACCGATAATTCGATATATATAGGTGGTGGTGATTTGAATGGTGGCAACGGAAATTATCTAATCACGCTGACCTACTCCGGCGGTAATATCTCTGCCACACAAGGCACTTATAATTTCAAAGCCAATGCGAATAATGGCGGTCAGATTTCAGCTATCGAAGCCTCTACGCTGGATGCCAACCGCTTGTATGTGGCTATGGATGACGGTACTTTTTTCTATTCTAATGACTTAGGTAATACCTGGTCAAAAACGACTTCATTCTCTGGTCCGGGCAATTGGTATTTGTATGGTGCGAGTATTTTAGCATCTGATGTTACGTCCAATTTGGTCTATTATGGTGGTAGTGGTTATAGCAATCCGGCGGTCTATAAATCCACCAACGGCGGTCAATCTTTCACGCCTATGAGCATCGGTTTGCCTAATACACTCGTACACGAACTGGCTGCCAATGCCGACGAATCGCTCCTCTTTGCCGCTACCGAAGTTGGTCCGTATGTATATGTAACGGCTCAAAACCAGTGGTTTGATATGCGCGGCATCAGCGCACCTATGCAGCGATATACTTCTGTTGAATATATTGATAGTGAGGAAGTTGTACGATTTGGGACGTATGGACGCGGAACTTGGGATTTCAAAGTCTCGGCTTGTGCTACGGTGGATTTGGACATTCGGTTCGATGGTTTTCCGGCACAAACGAGTTGGGAGATTACAGATGCCAACGGTACTATCGTGGCTTCGGGTGATGGCAACGGTGCTATCGCCAATGGCTCACTAGTAGAAAATACTTGTCTCTCCGACGGCTGCTATACGCTCAATTTTTATGATGCCATCAATAATGGTATGTGTCCTTTCCAAAGCACTGCTTCGAGTAGCGGTACGTTTATCACACCCGGAACACTCATTACGGCGGGTAGCGTGGTGGCTACTTTGGGAACTGTCGTCACGCCGGGCTTGTGCGGCAACTATACGCTATACGATACCGATGGCTCGGTTTTGGCTTCCGGCGGCGGTGGCTTTGGTGCTTCGCAGTCCAATTCTTTCTGTTTGTCGAATGGCATTGCCAATCTGACTCAGGCACAGGAAAACCTGATGCGCCAAACTACATCCGGCAATATCTCCGGTATAGAAGTATTCCCCAATCCGGTAAAAGATATACTCAATATCAGATATACATTAGACGACACCGCCGAAGCTCAATTGTCTGTCATAGACATCAACGGGCAGGTGATTCAACAACATTCGCAAGATAGCAACAGCGCACAAGAAGTGAGATTTGATGTACGGGATTTGCCTTCCGGGTTTTATTTTGTGCAGCTTATTTCAAAAGAAAATATTATGGTGAGGAAGTTTGTGAAACAGTAAGTACGGGTATAATGCGGATTAAACGGATTTTTACAGATTTTTTTATTATTTTAATAAATTAATTTTATAAAATTTTTATTATTAATAACAAACAAATTATAAAATAATTTAATTTATTAAAATAATAAAAAAATCTGTAAAAATTTGTTTAGTCCATTATATCAAGGTAGTCTGAGCAATTGCAAATCAAATTCAAATTCGGACATGACGTTCAAATTGGTCATTCACTTGTTTTTTTGGCAAAAAAATAATAATTTATTGAAAAATAAATACCATGAATGTAACAGCTATCTTAGTGAAAGAAGACGACTTTCTATTCGTAAAATACGTTGATAAAAACGAAGAAGAGGTAGAGATAAATACGGATGTTGATTTTAATAATATTTTAAAAGAAGTCAGAGATGAACGGATAGATAAATTTCTAAAACCGCTCGAATGAAGTATTATTCAGATACCAATATTCGGGTAGCAGTCTCTACGGTGCAAACGAATCACGAGTCAACGAATTACGAATTACGAAACGATTTCATCCGTTCAAAATCCTCCGCCAATTTCGAATCAGGTTTCCACTTAGACACCAAATAACCCGCCAGCATACTACATGCAAATGAAGGACCTAATTCAGCGATTTTATCAAAATAAATACCAATACCTGCGATATTTGGCACTACGAATTTGAACAAAGGAATACACAAAAAACCGACAATCATAGAAGCCATAGCACCACGTTCGGTATAGCCTTTCCAAAACAGCGATAAAATCATAGCCGGACAAAAACTCGCTGCAATACCCGACCAACCAAAAATAACAAACCAGAAAACGGTGCGTTCCGGCGTAGTGAATGCCACTGTGAGGGCGATACCGAGCGCGAACATTGCCATACCAAAAGTCACCTTGCGCGAGAAGCCTGTCAGGTCGTCGAGTTTGAGATTGGGATTAAGAATTTGCTGATAAATATCGCGCACAATAGCACTCGAAGCTACGACCAACAAAGAATCAACTGTGGACATAATCGCTGCCAAGACCACCGCCACATACACGCCTACAAAGAGCAAAGGCAAGAGATGTTCGACGAGCATTATGAGTGAATTTTCACCATTATTGCCAAGTACAATATCGACATCTGCACCTGCTTCCGTGAAAAAATATCGCGCCAAAATTCCTATCATAACGGCTCCCGCGTCTGCCAATAAAGTAAAAATAATCGCCACCCAACGTCCTTTTCTGATTTCGTTTTCGTCTTTGATAGACATAAATCGCACAAACAACTGTGGTGAGCCCATAAAGCCCAAACCAATCAGTGCGTATCCAACGAGTGTCGCTACATTCAAGCCCGTAAAGCCGCCTGCGCCCCATATATTCACCAATCCCGGATCGATATTTTCGAGGGTGCTCCAAAGTGGAAAACCATCTTTGAGATAGAAAAACCCAATAATCGGCAATAAGACCAAGCCCAAAAACATCAACATGCCTTGAAACAAATCGGACCACGCCACTGCTACAAATCCACCAAACAGGATATACGCCAATACAATTGCAAAACCAACCAACGCCCCCACGTAATAATCCCATCCGATAAACGACTCAAAAGCCTTCCCCGTCGCGTCTATCTGTGCGCTCACATAGATGACCACAAAAACGGAAAGGATGACCGCAGCGAGTATGCGTAGGTGATTGGTTTTGGATTGAAAACGACTGACCAGATAATCGGGAATCGTGATAGCTCCGTAGCTGTCGCTAAGTCGTTTGAAGGGTTTTGCCATCAGCAGCCACGCTACCGACACACCAATCAATTCGCCCAAAACGACCCAAAAAGCACTCAGTCCGACAGCCGCTCCCAAGCCCGTTAAGCCGAGCAGCAACCAAGCCGATTCGCCCGTAGCGCGGGTAGAAAAAGCCACGACCCAAAAGCCTAATTTTTTGCCACCAACATAATAATCCTTAATGTCTTTGACCTTGCGCGACGACCACACACCAATACCAAAAAGAATAGCGAAATACAAGAATAGAATGACGAGTTTGACCAACATAAGTATAATGAGTGAATGAGTGAATTTTGAGTGAGTGAATGAAGTAAATCATTCTTGAAGTGTGAGGTCAATTTAAATTCAAATTAAAAACAGGCTGTAAGTTTAAACAAAAACAAGTAATTTTGTGTATAAGTTATCACAAAAGATTGTTTGTCAATCTGAATAATGAAAAATGAGCTATTAGTTCATAGTTGTCGGTTCATGGTTCATAGTTTTTTAATTCATTGAATCATATCCTGATAACTATACGGGATTTTCAACTTACAGATTATCAAAATCGAGCAGACTTAGACAGATAGCCGAAAAATGTAAGAGTGTATGATGTGAATATTTTTTATAAACAATAAAATTCTTATAAATATAATTATTTTAAATAAAAAATTCATATTCTATCGTCACTTTTACATTTATTATTTTACATTTTACATTTTACATTTTACATTTTACATTTCAAAAATATGTATCCAGCAGAATTAACCGCCCCCATGCAAAGTGACCTCACCGATTATGGTTTTGAGGCACTCAATACCGCCGATTCGGTCAAACATACATTAGATAATAAAGAAGGTACGGTACTCGTGGTCGTCAATTCGGTTTGCGGCTGTGCGGCTGCCAATGCTCGTCCGGGCGCAAAAATCGCCGTTCAAAATGATAAAAAACCGGATAAACTGACGACAGTATTTGCAGGTGTGGACAGAGAAGCCGTCAATACAGCACGCGGCTATATGTTGCCTTATCCGCCGTCTTCCCCTTCGATTGCCTTGTTTAAAGATGGTCGCTTGGTGCATTTTTTGGAGCGTCACCACATTGAAGGTCGCTCGGCTGATGTCATTGCTGAAAATCTTAAAATGGCATTTGACCAGCACTGTTGAAAGAACTTGAAAATTCCAACATTGTTTTGACTCAGATAATAGTAAATCCCTTTAGGTGGAAAAAAACTGTTTAGATAGCTTTACTATATGGTTTCATTGTTGTTTGTGACAATTTAACCATGAAATAGTATATGTGAATCGAATGACGAGGTCTTTTTTTATTTAAAAAATGCTATTGTTTAACATTCGTAGCGTGGGGCTTCCAGCCCGCGCATTGCGTTTGAGCGATACGAGGTCAGAGCCTTACAGTTCTCACATACTTTCTGCGGTTCATTACTCCCTCGCTAAATATGTGGATAAGCCGAATATTTCTCTCAACTTCAACACATCAAAAAATATCCGTCCAACTTCCTTTTAAAGTATTGGATTCGCTGATAGAGGCAATACTGTCGAGAAAATCGGTGCGGTTCATAGGTTCGGCTCCCAAGCTGATGAGGTGTGGTGTGCCTTGCTGACAATCAATAAATTCAAAACCGCATTGTTCCAAATTTTTCACCAAGTGAATAAAGCCTGTTTTGGAGGCATTGCTCACTTTGGTAAACTTAGATTCTCCGAAAAAGAATTTGCCCAAAGAAATACCATACAAACCACCCACCAATTCGCCTTCCTGCCATACTTCTACCGAATGTGCGTAGCCCATACGATGTAGATTGTGATAGGCTTCCAACATATCTCCGGTAATCCATGTTCCGAAATCCCCTTGAATGCGTGTTTCGCGACAGGCAGTAATGACAGCCTTGAAATCGGTATCGTAAGTCACCTCAAATTCTTCTTTTCGGATCACTTTTCGCATACTTTTCGAGACTTTCAGCCTATCAGGAAAAAGCACATATCGCGGATTGGGCGACCACCAGAGTATTGCTTCTCCTTCATTGAACCACGGAAAAATACCCATCCGATATGCCAACAATAATCGCTCTGCCGACAAATCTCCGCCAACAGCTAATATCCCGTCATTCCATGCAAATTCAGGCGAAGGAAACCACAATGAATCATCTAATTGATATACCGGCATTAGTAATTTAACACATTTTTAGACCTAAACTGAAAAAAAATAAACATTTTCAAATTTTTATAAGAAAAAATTAATTTTAGTTTTAAAATTTAACATAAAATTAATACTAATTATTCATAATCAACGTTTTTTATATAACAAAATTATTAACTATTATTTAACATTTTTACAACAAAAAGCACTTGCAGAAGTGTTCAAATAATAGTATCTTCATATTTATACAACTTTTATGGAACTATTCTTGCCTTCTTTACGTACAAATGAATATTTAATCGTTCCGTTCTTCACAATTTCACCCATTAACCGCCTACAAACCATAATCTAGTGTAATTTATTAAAACGTATCAAAATGAAAAAATTATTAGCCCTTTTCATGCTAGGCATGGTATTTTTCCATGCTCAAGCACAAACCGGTAAGTATGTAGTTGCCACTTCACTTGAGGGTATAGATTGTGAGCAACAAAAGGCGTACATCGACATCCTGATAAAGGCTACTGAAGGGAGTAGTTCATTTATGCTTGCCGACCAAAATTACCGCTTTTCCTTCTCCCGCTCAACCTTAATTCCCGGTTCTGCCACGCTTGAAAAAGAATTGGAAATATCAGGCATGACTGAGTCAGAAGCAGGTATGAGCCTTTTCGGTACCCATAATTTAAACGGGACAGATGATACCATTGTTTCTTATAACATCGAACTTTTGGGAGGCACCGGTTATCAAATTACTGCCGATAAGTGGACTTCTATCGGTCGGCTTGGATTTGAGATGACCAATACAAGTGAGTGTTTTGCCCTCAAATGGCATGACCTTGAGACTTTTCCGCCCACTCATATCAGTGAATTATATGATGACGGGATGCTTCATGTCATGGAAGAAGCACAATATCAAAATCTTGATGTGTGTTCGTCCGATTATTGCAATATTATTACGTCAACCAACGTTGTAGAAACGCAAGACTTTGAAATGACCCTACAACCAACTGTCACAAAAAACACACTAAACGTTATTTACAAAGGAACAGTACCTGACTTGGATACAGAAGTCACGATTACTAATATGGCTGGCAATTTAGTGCAAAAAATTCAAACACCACTAAATAATAAAAATGGATTTGCATTGAATGTAGTTGACCTTCCACAAGGTATTTACGTCATAAGTATGAAAGTGAATGAGCGGTGGATAACGCGGAAGTTTGTAAAAATGTAATCAACCAAGAATATTGTCATTGTGATAGCGCATATTCAGGATGAAATTTTAACCGAATTTTCATCCCGGGTATGCGCTGTGTTATTGCCTCATAAACATATATATTCCTTACCATCTATCTCATTTTACCGATGATAGCAAATGTTTAGTTCTACATCTGCTCGTCACTTTTTGCGTTTTATTCACTTGAATATTGCCAAGATATTCAAGAAATTGAGATTTGCATCAAACTTTATAATAAAGGCACATTTCTGAAAATTCAGATATGCTTTAAGCGGACAAAACTAATCAGCTTTCTTTTTGTTGCACTAAATAACTGATTACGAGTAACTTAGAAAGTTGTTTGATTGTTGAAGGGATTTTTTGTAAAGCAAAAATCATTACAACAATTTAATAATCAAGCAATTCAACAATCACTACTTTTAGCCTATTACACAATTTTTGCCCGATTTGTGTAAGAGTTCGTAATTAAGTGCCTGATTGTCAGCGTTGATTTCATCCACAATTTGAGTTAAATATTTTTTTAAAAAACGAGAAATACAGTCATAATGACAAAACAATTTTACATCCTATTGAGCTTGTTGATATTTATTTCGCAGCAAGCCCTTGCCCAAAACGGTAAATTTAATCTTAATTTTCTACTCAATGAAGTAGATTGTGATGATATGAAGGTAAAGGTGGACATCATACTCAAAGCCGCTGATAATGCTTCCACATTCGACTTGGCAGAACAAAATTACCGTTTTTCTTTCCAACGTGAAGCCGTCAGCAATCCTGTTATTTTGGACGAACTTGACATTTCCGGTGTCGTCCAATTAGACGACGGAAATATTGCCCTGTACAGTCCACACTCACTTTTTGGTAGTATTGATACCGTCATTTCTTATAATGTCGAATTGCAAAGTGAACAAGGTTATACCGTCACCGAGACCGAGTGGTCCGATATCGGAAGACTTGGTTTTGATATTCAAGATCCTACGCAATGTCTTCACCTGATTTGGCATGAGCATAATGATTCAACTGCTTTTCCGCAAACCATTATCACCGAAAAATTTGGTGGTGGACTTCACTACGTTGAGGAAGGTGATTATGTTAATCTTGATGTATGCTTTTATAACTTTTGTGCAAGTCCGCCAATCGCACAAGATGACTATATTACCGTTCCTATCGGTCAAACGATGACCTTCGATTTGCTCGAAAATGATAATGACCTTGACGGTAATCTTGACCCAAGCAGTTTTAGTTTGAAGAGTACGCCACCTGCCAGTCAAATGACCGTTGCTGCAACTACAGACGCAGGGAAAATCAACTGCACCCCTACAGCGGGCTTCGAGGGAGTTGTCAATGCTTTTGAATACGAAATCTGCGATGCAGACAACCAATGCGTCACAGCCAAAGTGTTTGCAGAAGTTACCGAAGTTATTGGTATTAATACACCCAATGACAAGTACGATATTCAACTTTCTCCTACGGCTGCCCATGATTATGTGGCAGTAGAATATCTAAATATCCCCACGTCGGCAAGGTCCACTATCGTCATTACTGATGTCAACGGGCGTATGTTGCAGACACACGAAAGATTCGTTTCCGGCAATCCTATCCATCGCTTTGATGTCAGTGCTTTATCACAAGGTGTTTACTTCCTAAGCACGATGATAGAAGGAACATGGGTGTCGAGAAAATTTATTAAATTATAAAAAAGATAGATTTTTTTAATGTAAAATGTAAAATAATAAATGTAAAAGTGACGATAGGACATGAAGATATTTATTAGTATTAGTAATAATAATAATAAAATTATTTAATATTATTAAAAATATTCACACCTAACACCTTTTTACATTTAAAAAAACATCACTTATATACTTTTTCATTTTATAAAGTAACTTGACAATGTCATGTTTAAAAAATAAAAATGCGTTTGTACTTGAAATGAGATATTTTTTCCGAATTTGGGTTAAAACTCGTCAGACATTTAAACTTTACCGAAAAAATATGAGTTCATTGGTGAATTTTGAAAATGTCAGACGAGTTTTAGCCCAAATTCAAGGACAAACACTGACTATATTAAATAAAAATCGAACATGA
>CALIZI010000380.1 GCA_938028705.1 uncultured Saprospiraceae bacterium
TTTTTTGTAATTTTATATTTTAAACAAAGTTAAGTGTAGTTCTCTTCAAAGCGGAACTACTTAGCTTTCAGAGCCGTGTGCTTCTCCCGCGAAGAGAATCATCCGGCTTTTTTATTGGAGTTCGGAGTTATGTGTACACATATTTTGTTTTTCAAACGCAAGGTCAAAATTATTCACGAAAGTTCAAAGGAACGGTTTGGGTCGTTTTTACAAAGTTTAATTTTTTAAGTATGTTAAATTTTAAGATAGCCTTAACTTTTTGGCATATAAAATATCGACAACAGTATTTTTGCAATATTTTATTTTAAATTTATTTCATTTTTGTAATAAAAATTAAAATTCGTAATGTGATTTTTTACAAACTAAATACTAAAGATAGGTCGTTTTTTAGGTGTTAAAGTTGTCAAAAGGAGTGTGTGTTTGGTTATTTTTGTAATTATTAAGGCTTATATGTACTTGAACTTGAATCCGGTGTATCGGGCTTTGGTGGGGTTTTGGGAGGGGTAGATTTGTTTATTCTATCATAAGCATGAAGCTACCATGATTAGTTTGCTATATTGTACAAACTCGTCCTCGGAATCCATGAAAATACCTATTTGATGATTAATTTTATCCACTATAATTTCTTTTCGTTCTTCTTTTCTGTCACTCACCAAAGCCAATAAAATATCTTCGGGTATCTGCGAGTTTATCAATTCTTCGGTATTCATATCATTGATAGTCAAGAGATTAAAGTTGTATTCGGATTCTTTTATGTGCTCAGATTTCATTCTTTCGGGCGCATCTCCCTCACCAAGAAAAAAGAAGACATGTTGGATTGCTAATTTGTGTATACTAGATATTGAGTTGTGATAATAAGTAATTTCTCGTGCTGTTTCGTGGTTGTCATTTACTTGAAATTCAACATGCAAGACACTTTTCGTATCGTTTTCAGTTGTAATACGACAAAGAAAATCTGCACTTTCTGTACTACTCCATAACATTTCGGAAGGTAAAGGCTCGTAAGACTTTATTTTGAATCCCAATTTACGTTCAATAAAGGGCATGAATAAGATGTGGGCATTTTTCTCAAATATCTCATGGATTCCATTATATCTTCGTACTACGGATAGTTTAGTGATTTTTTCCAGATGGGTAGCAAACTGTTGCATTTTATTTTACTTAATATATTTTTAATTCGCTTTTTTATTTGCGATTTTCCTAACAAAACTCTCCGTAACATTCATAATATCAGCGATTTGTGTATTATCAAAATCACCAACAGCAAGTAAGGCACGGATTGATTCTATTTTTTCTTGCTTTGCTTTTTCGCGTTCTTGCTCAATTTGTTTTTGAGCTGCTGCCATCCCTCTTTTGTAGTAAATGTCTTGTGTATAATCGTAAGTAATTTCCATTTCTTGTAATATTTTGTCTGTAACTTCGCTCAAATTACGAAGTTTTGAAAGTAATTACAACTGTAGGCGGTATTTTGCGAGTTCGGCATCACTATCGGCTATGGCTTTCAGTTTCCGAAGAAATTTACACTTGATGACAAAAATAACTTATACTACTCCTTCCAATCCGCAATAAATACATTCGTATCGCGTGTACCGCCGTTGTTTCTGTTGGAAGAAAAAACGAGTTTTTTGCCATCAAAAGAAAACATGGGGAAGGCATCAAAGGTATCGTCGAAAGTCACTTGCTCTAAGCCTGTACCGTCAACGTTGATGCTAAAAATATTGAACTGTCGTCCGCTCTTGGAGTGGTGATTGGAGGAGAACAAAATCTTCTTGCCGGAAGGGTGAAAAAAGGGTGCCCAATTGGCTTTGCCGAGCTTCGTTATTTGCTTCATATTGCTGCCGTTGACATCACATACGAAGATTTCCATATTGGTCGGTTGTACCAAGCCTTTGGCGAGGAAATCTTTATAGGTTTTCACCTCTGCATCGGTCTTTGGGCGCGAAGCACGGAACACAAGTTGTTGACCGTCAGGCGAAAAGAAGGCACCACCATCGTAGCCGAGTTGGTTGGTGATTTGCCTGACATCAGAGCCGTCGGTCTTCATGGTATAAAGTTCAAGGTCGCCGGAACGGGTGGAGGTAAAGACGATAGTTTTGCCATCGGGCGAGACGGTTGCCTCTGCATCGTAGCCGGGAGCGTGGGTGAGTTGTCTGCGTGTATTACCTTCAATATCGGCTACAAAAATGTCAAAACTTTCGTAAATGGGCCACACATATTTGCCACCAACAGTACGTGGCGATTCGGGGCATTTTTTATCTGCGAGATGCGTGGAAGCATACAAAATCTCCTGATTTCCGGGCATAAAATACGAGCAAGTTGTGCGCCCCAAACCCGTACTCAACATCGGCGGTTTTTCACCCTCATAACCTTCAATAGGCATCATAAAAATCTGGTCGCAATCGGCTTCCCATTTTTTATTAGAGGCTTGAAAAACAAGATTTTTATCGTCAAAGCTAAAATATGCCTCTGCATTATCGCCACCGAAGGTCAATTGTTTCATATTCGCCAAGTGTTTTTCCTGTTTGTATATCAATGTAGGTGTTTCGTCATCGGGTGTAGTGCTTGGTGTTTTGACATCTTGTTTGCAGCTTATCATTAAAATGAGAAGGAAGGATAATAGTATGGTGTTTTTCATAATTTGTAGTTCGCTAAATGGTTGGATTTGGGTAATTATTAATTTTATTAATGTGTATTTTTTTACAATTAATTTATAAATTAAATAATTTTAAAATATTTTTATTTATAAAAATAAATAATTTATAAAATTTTTATTATTTAAATGATTTTTCTTTTCCACTCACCAATGCCCACACTTTATCCTGTACTTCTTTATTTTCCAAAAAAGGAGAAGTTCGTGCTTTTACGTATTGTTTTTTATGCGCTACAATGCCCTTGCGTAATTCTTTTCTTGTTTCTTCCGGCAGTGAATTATATGCCTGACAAACTTCTGTACAACAAGCATCATACTTGACTGCACAGGCTTCACATTGAATGAATAGATGATGACAAGCCTCATTCGCACAATTCACATGCGTATCGCAAGGCTTTCCACACTGATGACATTCACTGATAATTTCGGCACTGATTCGCTCGCCCAATCTATCATCAAATACGAAATTCTTACCCTTGAATTTATTATCTAACCCTAATTTTTCAACCTGTCGTGCATATTCGATGATACCGCCTTCGAGTTGAAAAACGTTTTTGAAACCCTTGTGCTTATAGTACGCACTTGCTTTCTCACAACGAATCCCACCTGTGCAGTACATCACGATATTTTTATCCTTATCTTCCGATAATTGTTCTTCCACTAAAGGTAATGCTTCGCGGAAAGTATCCACATTCGGGCAGATAGCACCCTCAAAATGCCCGACCTCACTTTCGTAGTGATTTCGCATATCCACGATAATCGTGTTATCGTCTTTTGCAAGTTCATTAAAACGTTGAGCATCAAGGTGTACGCCGCGATTAGTCACGTCGAATGTCTCATCATTCAACCCGTCTGCGACTATCTTATGACGTATTTTTATTTTTAATTTGTAAAATGATTTCCCATCATCCTCAATCGCGATATTGAGCCGAATCCCCTCCAAAAAAGTAATGTCATTCATCTCCCGTAGGAAATCATCCCAACGATTTTCCGGCACAGAAATCTGACCATTTACACCTTCATTTGCCACATAAATACGCCCAAATACGCCCGCATCTGACCAACGTGCATATATATGGTCGCGAAATACCCGTACATTCCCAATATGAGCATATTGGTAAAATGACAAAGTAATACGCTTCTGCGCCTCTTGCTCGAGTTGTTGTTTTAAAACTCGTTTATCTATTTTATTGTGCAATTTCATTGTTCTTCTTCGATTTCCTTATGAAGCCATTTGAGCGTTGTAGGATGAAGCTCTGTTGCACTTAGGATTATCTCATCATCTACGCCGCGTCGCATCATTCGTTTAGCATAATCTCTGTTAACCCACTCCACTTCTTTTGCGAGGACAATTTTTGATGCGGTTTTATTTTTCAAATGCATTCTATCGGTGGGTGTGAAATTATCAAAATTAACTAACTCAATCACTTTTCTAATACCTTCATTTTCAGTATTTAATATTGAAATATCAGGCTCGCCTTGTATAGATTGAACAAACAAGTTTAACCAATTTTGCATCTTTTTTGATGTATTTTTGCTGGGATAATACGGATTAAGAATAACGGTTTGATACCCACATGATTCAAAGATTTTACGGCTTAATTCTTTCGGACAAATATGCTCTAAACGCTGCCCGTCTCTAATTGCTTCTCTAAAATTCATTTTGAAAGGTGCTGCCAAAAGAACGATTGCATACAACTCAATATCATTGTTTTTTTGCTGTTGATTAATCCATGTCAAAAATTTATCTAAAGACCGTTCAAAACTACTTCTGATTTCCAAAACATGAAGTACAGTGAATTTTTGTTGGTCTGTACTTTCCGCAAAAACATCTAAACCCAAATCAAAGTAAACAGTATCGTAATCTAATTTGCTACCTGTTTCAATCGTATTCACTTCAATCTCAATCTCCAGAATATCGCGCACAAAAGCCTCAAACACAACTTTGTTTGTAAATGCTTTTCTGAAAATAATTTGATTATCAAGAGGACCTATCATGGTTAGAAAATAATTGAACTTGAGCTTGACACTTGCGCTTGAACTTATTTAACGCTCTTTCCTACGCTGCCGCTCCGCACATTCCTCCGAACAAGTCCCATAAAAATTCAGCGAATGACTATCAATTTTAAAGCCGTAAATATCCTCGACCATACTCTGAATATTACGGATACGTGGGTCGCAAAATTCGAGGATTTTATTGCACTCCACACAAATCAAATGGTCGTGCTGTTGATAACCAAATGACTTTTCATACCGCGCCAATTTACTGCCAAATTGATGCTTAATCACCAATTTACACTCCTGCAAAATATCTAATGTATTATACACCGTAGCCCGACTGACCTTGTAGTTTTTGACCTTCATTTCCACATACAAAGTCTCTGCATCAAAGTGGTCGTCGCGTGTATATATCGCCTCCAACAGTGCAAACCGTTCGGGCGTTTTTCGCAGTTTTTTATCTACGAGATAATTTTCCAGTATTTGTTTGACCTTTGCTAAAGTGTCGTCTTGTGTTGTTGTGTTATTCATTATAAGCTAATTCGCTTTTATAAAAATCAATTATCTCATTCAAAACGCCCAATAATTCGCCTACATCACCAAGATAATATTTTCTTGTATCAATTAGAATTTCGTTATCAGTATATTTCATAAATTGTCAAGCCTCACCGGTGGTTACACAGCCATATATCACATCCAAGTCCATTCCTTTTTTTTCATTAAAAATTTTGGACGCAATCATTTGTGCGGCGCATTGAGGGATGCCGAGGTCAAAATCATGTTTCTTAGCTTCTACTACTTGAAATATTGGTGCGTTCACATTGTATGAGCCTGTATCTTTGGCAATGATGAAGTCACATTCTCCCGTCAACCCTAATTTTTCATCTACATTGAAATCATCTCCTGAATAGATAGTGAAAAATTTATCGTTCAAATTTCGTAACTCTACTAATATTGGATACACGATTGCTTCCGACCGTGCTTTTTCACTTTTAATAGGTAATTCCCTTGCAATATTTAGATAGTTTTGCAGCCAATCACTCCATTGAATTTTCTCTACGACATCAAAAAGCTCTGTAAGTCGGTTTCTAATACCAAATTGCGATTCTATTAAATCTAAAGTAAAATCGCTATATGAAGTCATAATGATTAAAATTGTTCTTTAAATTTTTGTAGTTTCTTGTTTCCTGCCTTGTCCAAATCAATAGCAAAATCGACCAGTAAATCCTTGTAGGACAATACATCCTGATGAGTTAGACCGGGAGTGGCATCTCCGTGAATAATATTATTTCTGATATGATTCATGTAGTTGAATTGGGTGTAGAATACCACATTTGCCTGTTGTATAAATTCTTCAAAACCAAATGAAAGCATAAGTTTTTTTACTTGTTTCTCTCCATGTTTTCCATAGTTAAACTTAGCATTAATTTGATACTCCGTTAAGTCGCAGGCAACGTTATTGTGGAGCATAACTATCTTTTCAATAAGTGGTTTTCTCTTTTCTTTCAGCGTAATTTTAGTCAGTTCATCAATGATAACATTTGTATAATGCTCAAGCATTTGATTGTCAATACGAATCCCGTCACTTATATCAGCATGATGAAAAGCATACTCTTCAAAGAAATTTTCAAGAAAACTCTCAAATTTTGAGCAAAGAAGTACAATAGCTGATTTGTTGAAAGTACTATATCGGAGTATGTTTTTGGTATTTTTTTTGGCATAGTCAATCAAAATCTGAACTTCAACCATTGTATTTTCAAAATCGGCAGTAGCATCAAATTTATCCATTAATCACTTCATTTAGTTCCTTATACCAACGATTTAACCTAAATTGAACAACTTTTTTGTCAGATGTAGCTTTTATTACACTTTCCCTAAAATCATCATCTACTACAACCAAGGACTTTAATGTATCAATTATTTCGTTCTTTTTCTCAAGAAGAACTGTTTTGTCGAATTTAGTAAATGATAGCATTAAACAGTCCATTATCGCTCTATTTAAAGGAGTTTCATATTCGCCATCTTTATTTATGCGCCGAAACGCCTTTTCTCCAAATATGTCGTAAACTTTATCTACAGTTTCATTGAATAGTTTTCTATAATATGATAATTTGTTATCATCAATTTTGGCTTGTTTTGCCATAAAATTATTCATAAATTTTTTCATTCTGCCATTATATTCTTCTATCTCTTCTTCTTCTGGTATCCAATAGTGCGATAATGCAAGAAATCGTAAAACTAACTCACTGTCTATCATTCTCTTATGAGGTTCTTGGCGGTTTAGCATTTTCATGAATTTTTCATTATCTCTAATATCTTTAAGCAATTCATTAAACTTGCCACGGTACAAACAGTTTCTAAGTTCTTGTTCATTAAGTTTTACAGCTCCCTGATTGAGTCGCATGAAAATATCATATTTGATATCGGGATGAGAGTCATTTGAAACGACAATGACACGCAACAAACCATTTTTGAGTATTCTTGCAGCTTTAGGATTAAGTGATTTGACATCATCACCATTCAAATCATCCAATATTTCTAAACTTCTTAATTTGAAATCTCTTTCGAAGAATCTTTTTAAGGTATTCAATCTTTGCAAACCATCAATTACCGTCCATGAGTCATCCTCCTCTTGGTTTACATAGATAACAGGGATAGGTACATTAAGTATAATTGACTCAATGAGTAGTGATGCACGTTTATTATCCCATACATAGTTTCGCTGATATTCAGGGTTGAGATGAATATCCCCGTCACGAATCATTCGTACTATATCAGATACACTTTTATCATAAGCCTGTGTGGTCAATTTTCTTTGGTCTTTTGGAATTTCAATAATATCTTCCTCCAATGTAAGCGTATCATCAAACATTATATCTTTATCATATTCAACCATGATTTGTACTGTTTTTTATGTGAAATAATTCTGTAAAATATGTCTTTTCTAATGAATCTACAACCCAAACTTCAGCCCCCGTACCCTCTTCGCATACTCCTTCGCAAAATAAGTCAAAATCACATCCGCACCCGCCCTACGTATAGATAACAACGTTTCGGGCATTGCTTGTTCAAAATCCAGCCAACCATTTTGACAGGCAGCTATCAACATCGCGCATTCACCGCTTACATGATACGCCGCAATCGGCAAAGTTGTGTTTTCCTTTAATAAAGCAATCACATCCAAATAATTAAGCGCAGGTTTCACCATCATATAATCTGCGCCTTCTTCCTCGTCAAGCATCGCTTCGCGCAAACCTTCCATGCGATTGGCGGGGTCCATTTGATAGGTTTTCTTATCGCCTGCCTTTGGCGCAGAATCCAAGGCATCTCGAAACGGACCATAAAACGCACTCGCATATTTCGCCGTATAAGACATAATCGCGGTTTCGGTAAAACCTTCATTATCAAGAGCTTCGCGTATTGCACCCACACGCCCGTCCATCATATCCGACGGTGCGATAATATCGAATCCCGCCTGTGCCTGTGCTACCGACATCTTCGCTAAAATGGGCAAGGTTTCATCATTCAAAATACGCCCATTTTCCACCAAACCATCATGTCCGTCCGAACTATACGGGTCCATCGCCACATCACTAATGAGTGTACTTTCCGGGAATTTTTCTTTAAAAATACGCGCTGCTTCCAAGTAAAAATTATCGTCAGCATAACTATATGTCGCGGTTTTATCCTTCAATTCTTCGGGGACAGCGGGGAATACCACAAAATTTCGCAAGCCCAATTCCATACATTCCTCCACTTCCGGCAGCAACTTATCCAATGACCAACGAAAATTTCCCGGCAGCGATTTAATCTCATCTTTCACGCCCTTTCCATCCACCAAAAAAAGCGGATAAATCAGATTATCTGTCGTCATGTGTGTCTCGCGTACCATGCCGCGTATGGCTGCGGTGCGTCTATTTCGTCTTGGTCTTATCATAATGAGTCAATGCTGTAATGCTATAATGTCTTAATGCTGAATTTTATATGAACTATTTTACAAATAGCTACTTGCAAAAATACATAATTTTTAATGAATGATTCGATTTTCCGACTATTTGGATGCAAGACAAATTTTTAATCTGTCCTGTACCGACGACTTTAGCCGTCGCAGGGAATATCAAGCCACTTGACGGCTAAAGTCGTCAGTACAGTAGCATTTCAAAATAAAATTAAAAATTTGTCCTGCACCAGCCTATTTAGCGATAGCCCAACCGTAAAATCATCAAACAATTTAACCATGAAGCAATATGCCATTAAAAGCGGAATAAATCCCACACAAAATTTTTTAACATGAATATTTTTATTATCTTTAACCCACAGAATTTTGGGTATCAGGTAATCGGGCAATTCGTTAATCAGAAAAATATATTCGTTTTGAGTTGCATTCACACAAAAATATAATTCAAATATTTGATAATTTTTATATTTTATTTTTTAATAATTTATAAATAAAATAAATTTTTAAAAAATATTTTTTTTCAAAAATAAAAATATTTATAATGTAAATTAATTTTAATATAAATTTCTAATTTATCTTGATAATGTAATATTTTATTTAATATATTCAGCATCTATTCTTGAATTTGGGTTAAAACTCGTCTGACATTTTCTAAATTCACTGATAGACTCATATTTTTCCGACAAAATCTAAATGTCTGACGAGTTTTAACCCAAATTCGGAAAAAATATCCCATATCAAGTATAAACATATTTTTATTTTCAAAACATAATAAGTTATATACCTGATTACCTGTTCAACTAATTAACTATTCAACCAATTACCTGAATCGCCACATTAAAACGAACAAAAACCTCTGTCATGTCTGTTACACATCCATATCCTTCTATAAATTGGCAGCAACTCACCCAAGCCTTGCGCGACCAACGTTGTGTCCTACTCTTAGGTCCTGATGTCTGTTGCGATTTTGCAGAAGCAGCTCCCAAACCTATCACCCGCGAACTCGCCATGCACCTCTCCGAACGCATTGAACAACAAAATAATACACTTAGACTGATTGACAAATCTGTATTGAGCTATGTGGCAGCGGCATTTGAAACGGCATTTGAGGATGATGACCTCAACGCCTCAGAAAATCTGGAATATGGAAGGGCAAAATGCAGGGGAGTGGTCAAGAAATTTTATGAGGCAAATAAAGACCGCGAATTTACATTTTATGAAAAATTAGCGAATTTGCCCTTTCATATTATTATCAATACCAACCATTACGATTTTTTTAATAAAGCCCTCCTGCGTGCAAAAAAGAAAGCACAGACACATTATTTCAATTACAGAAATCCCAGACATAATAAGAGATTAAAATTCAAAACACCAACAAAGGAAAACCCGCTGGTCTATAATCTTTTCGGATGTATTGACGATAAAGACTATAAAACCGAATCGCTTGTACTGACCGAAGCCGACCAGATTTTCTTTTCCGAAAATATCGTACAAAAAGAAGCTACTGCTGCATTGCCGAGTGATTTACGCGCCTTGTTGCTACGGAAAAATCAGGCGCAGGATGAGTATATTTTTCTTTTCTTGGGTTTTGATTTTCAGGAATGGCACTTGCGGATTTTATTACATTTTTTATTCAAACACGAAGATAATCAGCAAAAATATACCGCTATCGCGCTACAAAAACCGGAAGATATTCACCCACTGACACGTTTTTTATACGAAAAACACTTTTCAGTAGATTTTCATCAAATGTCTCCTTTAGACTTTTTGAAGACGCTGGAAAAAGAACTAGCATCGGTGCCACCGCCCCGCAAGCCCGAACCCCAAGGCGGCAAAAGCCTGTTCATCTTGAATCACGACCAAGACGATGCACTGCGTAAAGAACTCGCAGTAGCACTCAAAATGCTCAAGCGCAAGGAAATCATCAACAGGATTGAACATAGGGAAAGTATATCGCATGGCATTGTGCAGGAAGAAATGACGCGGATGATTACAGCGGCAGATATTGTGGTGCTTATCGTCACCAAGCAATTTTTGGCAGATGACGAACTCTATAATGACTATTTACCTTTGGCACTAAAACGCCACGACAAGCGGCAGGCGCGGGTCATCCCTATCATCATGTCAGCTTGTTTGTGGGAAACTTCGGACGTGGACTTAACAACCGCACTCCCCAAAGGCGGCGACCCGCTCAACAAACAAGCCGACAGAGACGAAGCCCTGACGGAAATTGCCAATGACATTGAAAAAATTATTGACCGTTTTTGGAAAACACCGTAGCGTAATGCCTCTCGCGCACCCTTTAATTCCCTGAAGGGCTGCTCACCCACATAACATTTGTGGGTCGGCTTCCTTTAGATTAAAGTTGCGCGATACAAAATGCAGTTGACCACCAAACTACAACACCACGATACCAAAACACCGCAACACTAAACATGAACAGATATCCGGGCATACAACCATTTGAGCGCAACCAAAGCCACCTTTTTAAGGGGCGCGAGGAGGAAAAGCACGAACTGCTTGACCTGATTACCTTGCATCCTTTGGTGGTCTTGTTTGCCAAGTCGGGCATCGGGAAAACCTCGCTGTTGCAGGCGGGTATTGCCCCCCAAATGCCGGATGAACAGTTGCTGCCCGTTTTTATCCGCCTCAATCGTACCGACGAAGCACCCGAAGTGCAAGTCCAGCAGATACTACAGGAAGAAAGATACCTCAGCCGCGAAACGCCCACTGACCTCTCCCTTTGGGAATACCTCAAAAAAGCCCGCTTCACACAGGCAGGCGAAGCCTGTACGCCCGTACTGATTTTTGACCAATTTGAGGAATTGTTTACGCTATACGAGCCGGAAGAACGCGAGCAGTTTGTCGCCGAATTTGCCGATGTGGTCAATAAGCGGATGCCCGATAGTGTGCGAGAGTGGTTTGACCGCGATTTTGACGAACTGTCGCCCCGACAAGTCGCGCTGTATGAGCGTCCGCTGAATGTGAAAGTGGTGCTGTCTATTCGCTCGGATATGTTGAGTCTGCTCGACCAACTTAGCCGACCTATTCCCTCTATCCTACGATGTCGGTATGAACTTAAATCGCTGAGTCGGACGAATGCGGAGCAGGCGATTGTATTGCCTGCATCTGCGGAGGGGGACTTTGATACGCCGCCTTTTACATACAGCGATACGGCACTTGATGAAATCCTTAATTTCCTGCAAAGCCGCGATACCGACACCGATGATGTCACTACGACAGATACGCGACTGATTGAGTCGTTTCAGTTGCAATTGCTGTGTAGTCATATTGAGCAAGACCTTCCCAAAAAAGACGCTTCCGACAATATCATCATACATGCCAATGACTACAAACATCGCAAAGGTTTACAGGATATTATTAACGATTTTTACCATGATACGATACAGTCTTTTCCGGCAAATCGGCGGCTGAATATTCAGAAAGCGATAGAGGAAGACCTGATACGAAATGAGCGGCGGATTAGTATGGCGGCTTCGGTGTTGAAAGACCGGAATATTACGGATAGTGAATTGCAAGACTTGGTGAATAAGCGATTATTGCGTAAAGATATGCGACTTGGTGGAGCTTACTACGAGGTGAGTCATGATACTTTGGTGAAGCCGATTGTGAAAAGCTATACCTTACGCAAAACAGAAGAAGAACGTAAAGAAGCACAACGTAAATTGAGACGGGCTGTGGGTGTTGGGGCTGTGGCGGTTTTGTTGGCGGTGGGTGCTTTTGCTTTGGCAGGTTGGGCTTTGCAGCAACGAGAAATAGCTAGAAAAGCTGAAAAATTATCTATTGAAAAAGAGATAGAGGCACAAGAAGCAGTCATTAAATATCTAGATGCAGAGATAAATACTTTGGATAATTTAATTAAAGAATATACAAGATTAACTGATCCGAAATTAATTGAAAGAGAATCCATAAAAATGGAAGAAAAAAATAAAGAGAAAGTAGATGTAGTAAACAGAATTAATAAACTAAAACAAAAACTTGGTTCCAATGAATAAAAATACTTATCTCATTATTTGCACTATATTTTTATTGTGTATAAACGCTATATCAGGTCAAGAATGTCCAGAGTATAATCGGTTAATAACAGAGGGTGATAATGCCTTTAAATCTGAAAATTATGAAATGGCTATTAATCGCTATAATGTTGCTATATTACACTGCCAGAGTAAATCAGAAGAAACACAAGAAAAAATAGGGCGAGTATTTAAAAAAATTCAAGATATAAAAAATACCGCTATAAAAAATGAACAAAAAGCAGCAACTGCCGAACAAGTCGCAAGAAAAGCTCAATTAGAAGCAGAAGAACAAAGACGAATTACATTATCCGAAAAAGAAAAAGTAGTAGCGTCAGAGAAAAAAGCAAAGGAAGCTCAAGCAAGTGCAGAAGAGCAAGAAAGAATCGCATTGTCTGAAAAAGAAAAAGCAGAAAAAGCATTGATTGAGGTTGAAAAGCAAAAACAGAAGGCTGAAAATGCTCTTTTAGAGATACAAAAACAGAGAGATACAATAAAATTTGAACAAGAAAGAAATCAACGTATTATCAATTCTCTCTATTTTTATAAAGACAGCTTTGCTGTGGCATCCACGCGTTTTATAAGATTATCAGATACCCTGATTAAGTATGGATTCATTGATAAACTCGGCAATACAACAATTGATTATAAGTATGATGAAGCCTTAGCATTTGATAAAACAACTGAATTTGCAAAGGTTAAACTTAATGGACATGATTATTTAATAGATACAAAAGGAAATGAATATCGTGTTACAAGTGATGCTAAACAGTTAAGTAAAGAAATCGTAGCATTAGATTTACGCAACGAGCAAATCAATGAACTACCAGAAAATGTATACAATAATAACCAATTAGAAATTTTATTATTACCAGAAAAATCTCCGACTACAGTATCAATAGACATCGAAGAAAGACTAACAAATTTGAAAATAGTCATAGGAACAGTTGTAAACCCTTCTGTATTTAAAGGTAAAATTCCTATTAGGGCAAAGATCATACAAATGCCTGAAAATTACTTTAAGCCTACACAAGATATTTCCACTGAAATCAAAAATAAATTAACACCCTTTGGTGCAAGATATGACTGGGTAGTTAGTTCAGATAGAGACAATAATCCTTTATACGATAGTCCAGATAGTAAGAGACCAAATGGTAAGATGAATTTTATGGATAATTTCTATGTTATAGGTGAATCAGAAACACATGTGCAGTTAATAAAATATGACCCCGATGTAGTATCCGTAGGTTCCTCGCGCAAGGTCAATATGAAAAAAGCTGAGTATTATGGTTGGGCAGAGAAAAGTAAACTACTACTTTGGCGTAATTCATTGGTCAATAAACAAACTCACTTCACTATCAAAGCACTCGTCGGACATAGTATCACCGATATGATCAGAGGTAAATCCCCCGAAAAACAATTGCTCCTCTACAATTCGCCCACTATCAAAGCCAATACCGAAAATGATAACGATGTCAGATTATTTGAATTTTTATACGTATTCAAAGAAGAAAATAACAAATATCTTGTAGGAATTTACAATAAATTATCTCATTCCACAGGGTCACAAGAAGTCATAAAAGGTTGGATATCAGAGAAAAACGTTCAAATATGGTCACAACGTCTTTGCATAGAACCAAATGATGCCCCCGCCGCCGCCGCTGAACGAAGAGCAAAAGGTATCAAAACAAGTTTATTTAATAATTATCAGGCAGCATTAGCTTTCAAAACAGGCACTAAGGCACAGTATGACAAAATATTATGGGATAAAGATAAATATGAAACAGGTTATCCCTCGTCATGGAAGCGTATGCCTGTTATCAGCAAGCTGGATAATAACATATATAAAACCGGAGTCATTACTGATATATTTAGCAAAAGCAACCGCAAAGTCCTTTCGGCAGAAGAGCATGCGAGCCTCGAAGCACAATATAATACCGTAATTGAGAAAAAACAAAACATCAATGTGGTATTTGTCATTGACGGTACACAAAGCAATCATTCCTTTTTTGTACCTATTATTAATGCCATTCAAAACAGTGTTAATTTATTTAAAAATTCCTATAAAAAATACAGAATAGGTACGGTTATCTACGGCAAAAGCGGAGAAGGTGTAGTGGATAGCTATTCCCTAACTTTCAAGTATTCCTCTGTTATTCAATCGCTCAAAAATTACAGGGATAAACCCCACCTATCGCAGGACAATGATAACCCTACCGACCTCTATGAAGGCATCATAGAAGCCACTAAAACCCTCAATTCCGAATATACCAATATCATTGTATTGATAGGTGACGCAGGCGATTCGTTAAGTACAAACAATACTGATATTATCCAACGAATGAAAGATACCGAATGTGGGCTTATCTCTTTCCAAACCCGTAATGTCAAAGGATTATCGGAACGTATTTACAATGAATTTGTCAATCAAACTAAAGAACTTATCGTACAATCCTCTATAAGATCCGGTGTACGCCCCAAGCTATATCACGATGGCCACAATACCTTTCAGCTTCGCTACCCTATTGAGAGTCTTTTGCCCGGCTCACTTACTCGCTCCGATAAAGGTGGAGCTATGTCACAAGCAGAACTCGAAGAAGAAATCAGAACCATGCTCACCTCGTTTGAGAAACAACATGATCAACTTCTCCGCGACCTTGATTGTAAGATATATATAGATTGCAAGCCTGGTATCAACGAAGCTATATTGGAGCATTTCCTCAAAGAAATTCCCGATATTGATTCCACTACACTCCGAAAAATCAGAGATATGGACTATCAACTATTTGTAGAAGCCTATGTACCCTTGCGAGTTGACGACTTAGAATACCCACTATTCAAACATGCCATATTTATGACGAGACAAGAACTCAACGAACTCGAAAGAGAACTTGAAAAAATAGTTGATATTGGTAATACTCCTAGCGAACTCCGCGAACAAATCATTAACTCTTATAAACAAATTCTTATCGGATATTATGGCACAGAAGCCAGACGGGAAATTACTATTAAAAGCCCTGCGGAAATCCTTGAAATCGTTACAGGGCTACCTACCACTAGTGAGCTACTTAACAAATACACCATAGCCGAGATCGAAGACCGAGGAAGAGTCAGCGACGAAGAAATACAAGACATCTTTTTTTACATGGATGAAAAATTGCGGGCTTTGAAAAAAGTTGTTGGTAATCCAGACTACTACTTCCGCTCCAGAGACCAAACCTACTACTGGGTGCCACAAGAGGTACTACCATAAAATATAATTTCCAGCAACCAATAAAAATATTAATCGCTGAAATCCATAATTTTCACCACATTTCAGCAACTAATATTTTTATTACTCGCTGAAAAGTATTAATTTTATGGCATTTCAGCAATTAATACAAAAATATGTCATCCACATTTGTAGGTCGTAAAGAAGAGCAACTCATATTGAAAGAGGCACTGGATTCGCCGGAAGCGGAAATGGTTGCCGTCATTGGTCGTTGGAGAGTTGGTAAGACGTATTTGGTGACAAGCGTATATGAAAATCAAATTGCTTTTAGTGTTACGGGCATTCAAAATGGCGCATTAGAAGACCAATTGGAACGGTTTTCAAAAAGTATAAAAAAGTATTCGGGTGCCAAGATTGATTTACCGATTCCGAAAAATTGGTTTCAAGCCTTCGACATCTTACAACAATACATCGAAACTTTAGCCGACAAGCAAAAGCACGTCATTTTTATTGATGAATTGCCTTGGCTGGCACCGCACAAATCCAAGTTTTTACAAGCCTTCGGACACTTTTGGAACGATTGGGCTTCGCGGCAAAATCTGGTCATTGTGATATGTGGTTCTGCCGCTTCGTGGATGATACAAAAAGTCGTCAATAATACCGGAGGTTTGTACAATCGCATTACCAAACGCATTTTCTTACAGCCCTTTACACTTAGCGAAACTGAAGAATATCTAAAAGTAAAACACCTGAAATTTACTCGGTATCAAATCGTTCAAGTCTATATGGCATTGGGCGGCATTCCGCATTATTTGAAAGAAGTGAAAAAAGGAAAAAGTGCCGTACAGAATATAAACGATATATGTTTTTCTAAAAACGGCTTGCTACAAGGTGAATTTTTGCGGCTCTATCCTTCTTTGTTTCCCAATGCCGAAAAGCACTTCAAAGTAATTCGGGCTTTAGCCGAAAAAAGAGAAGGCTTGAGTCGTCAGGAAATTATTAAACAGGCAAAATTGACAGACGGCGGCGGTTTGACAACGGTTTTGGATGAATTATCACACTCAGGATTTATCACGCCTTATCGAATTTTTCATCAGAAAAAAAGAAAAGTTTATCGCCTTACGGATGAATATTCTTTGTTCTACCTGAAATTTATTGAAGACAATTCCGATAGCTATCGGAATGAAGGCGATGATATCTGGAAGCATCTTAGCCAAACGAATGAATATAAAACATGGTCGGGTTATGCTTTTGAAAATATTTGTCTGAAACATATTCCGCAAATCAAAAAAGCCTTAGAAATTTCGGGTATCTATTCGTTGTCCTCCACTTTTTACAAAAAAGGAACGACAAACGAAAAGGGGCTTCAAATTGATTTATTGATTGACAGAAAAGACCATGTCATCAATCTTTTTGAGATTAAATTTCATAATAAAGCATTTACAATCACTAAAGCATACTCAGATAATTTGCGTAAGAAGATGTGGCGTTTTGAAGAAATCACCAAGACCAAAAAACAAATTTCATGGGTATTTATCTCATCTTTCGGACTGAATGAAAATGAACATAGCTTAGACATCGTTAGCAAGTCCTTGACATTGGATAGCTTGTTTTGAATTGGATAGCTTGTTTTGAATTGGGATTAGGTATATCATAAAAAAAGTTTTTCAACTTTTTTTTGAAAAGTAAAATGTAAAAGGTGTAAGACACGAGATTAACGTATTTTACTGATTTTAAATTTATTAAAAATGAAAATAATTAATAATATTTTATTGTGTACTATCGACACTTTTACATTTTAAACTCACATTTCTGTTAAATTTTTTCGAGTTCAAATTTTCATTGATTTTCAATTAATAATAAATAATTTAAAATTAATATTTTATTAAAAAAAATTTAAAAACCAAATTATATTTTGAATTAGGTTATGAAAATTTTGAATT